>DATKZW010000196.1:0-7202 GCA_035527775.1 Sumerlaeia bacterium
CAAAGGGAATCCGCTTGAGAGCAGACCGTAATCGTCGAACCAGCGCATCCAGCCGACTGAAGCGGCTGACGCGCAGACCGTTAGCCCTCCCAAGGAGGCACGGACCGGGGAACTCGCCGCGAGGCAGGGGGGGTGCCGAGAGCGAAGCGCCCGGCGGATTCGGTTGTCAGACTCCCGCCCCGAAATTGCCCACTGCTTCGGACGTGCGCAGATAGCGGTCGTAGATGCGAAGCGATCGCAGCGCTCCGCACAGCGACGGGGCGAGACGGACCTTCTTTGCGCCCGTCACGTCGCCGATTCCCGCCTCGAAGCGTCCCCACCCGTATTGCCGGCGCGTTCCTCCGTCGCACAACTGCCCGTCGACGACAACCGAGATGATGCGCGGGCCGCCGTCGACGATGAAGACGACGTGGTGGAGCGCGTTGGGCTTGAGCGATCCGGGGTCGCAGTCCCATCCCCCGCTCCGTCTGCCGTCGCTGAAGTCGATGCGCAACATGCCGGGGTCCGTCGTCGTGAGCCAAACGCCTTGGCCTTTGTCGTTCCGGGAATCGAGGACGATCTGACCCGCCGTTAGGTCCTCGAGAGCCAGCCAGAGGTCCACGCTGAAGCCCCCGAGGGGCGAGAGGGGAGGCAAGGAGGGCATCCGCGCTTCCCCCGCCTGGGCCTCCTCCCCGCGGCGAGACAGAACGAGACCGTCCTGCGCCACCGTCCGGATCTCGCTCTGGCGCCACAGGTCTTCGAGAAAAGCTCTATCGACCTCATGGACGCGGGCCGTGTCTTTCTGAGTCTCCGTGATCCAGTAGCGGCCGTCCTGCTCGATGAGGTCGGGGTAGCTCATGCCGACCCACTGGCTGCCGCCTCCCGCGCCTTTGCTCGGAGGGTTCGGTTCGTACAGCAGGATCTCGGGCTGAGACCAGTGAATGAAGCCGTCCTTCTCGACGCCGCCCGAGATCCAGACGGGGTTTCTTCCCGAGTAGTCCTTGCCGCCGTGATTGTGGAACCAGAAGAGGAAATTGCCGTTCCGCGTCCGCCAGATTCGGGGGCAGGCGCGGGGATGCTTGAAGGGCCTGCCGCCGGGCGTGTAAGTCGCCGCTTCCGGCCGCGACCAAGTGTGGGCGCCGTCGCGGCTGTAGGCGTGGCACGGGTAGCCCATCACCGTTCGGTACATGCAGTAGAGATCCCCGTTGGACAGGTGAACCAGGTTCTCCTCGGATTGGATGTCTCCGTGTTCCGGCGCGCGGAGCCCGACGTCGCCGTCGGGCAACAGCTGCCATTGGATCCTGTCGGGGTCGTCCTCGGTGAGAATGTTGTCGCTTCGGAAGAACCATCCCTCCGATTTGTCCACGACGTACTTGCCGCATTTCGTGAAAGCGAGAAAGACGCTGCTCCCGACGACGACCGGCTTGCCGATGCCCCAGAACATCTGCGCCTTGCCTTGCCATTCGTTCTCGCGGTCGACCTTCGTCACGCGAATGGGAAGGCGCCAGCGCTTCTCGGACCAAGTCCGTCCGTTGTCGTCCGAGCGCTTGCAGCAGTACCACCCCAGCACGGAGGGGATCGGCTTGTCAACGCCGTCGCCGTTGTAATTGTAGAAGGCGTAAACGCGCCCGCTGGGAACAATGAGAGGCATCACCCACGAGGCCATGAGGCCTTCGGACGGCTCGATGTCGATGAGCGGGGACCACGTCCTTCCCTTGTCGCCGCTGATGGTCGCGACGACGTGTTGGCCTTTGTGGCTTTCGATCCCAGGGCCCGTTGTCATGACGCAGAGCCAGTTGCCGTCCTTTGTCACGACGGCATAAGGTTGATCCACGTAGTTCTCGCTCGGGATCTCGAGGCCGGCATGGATGTTCCGAGCGTCTTCCTCGGGGCCCGCGGCGGCCGACGGCGCCAGCGCCAGAATGGGCAAGCCCAAAACGCCGAGCCGTTTGATCCAGGAATCCCGGTCTTGTTTCACTGTAGCGTCCACCTTTCCCGTCGCAACTGCGCGACGTCGTCAGACGATTGTCCCCGCGATCTGAAACGTCACGGATGAGGCGCCATCGCGCCCTTCCGCGAGCAGACGTGACTGGCGAGGCGATTGGCGTTCTCACAGATTCCTTCCAGGGGGGCGTTCGCCAGGAGACCCATGACGAGGGCCGCCGTGAAAGCGTCGCCCGCGCCCACCGTATCGACGATCGCGGGAGGTCGAAAGCCCGGGTGAGAAGCGCGGTCCGTCGGCGTCGCGAGGACGCAGCCCTCCGCTCCCTTGGTGAGGGCGACGGCGTCCAGCGAGAAGCGCTCCATGAATTGCTCGAGAAGGCAAGCGGGGTCCGTGAAACCGGACTCAGCGCTCGTGATGTCGAGGAGCCGAGATAGAACCGGCAGCTCCTCGTCGTTCAGTTTGAGGACGTTCGCCAGGTCGAGCGACGCTTCGATGGTCGGCTCGTCGAAGTAATCCTGTCTCAGGTTCACGTCAAGGACCCGGAGAGAGCGCGACCGCGTTGCCCTCAAGAAGCGATGGACGGTTTCGCGGGACGTTGTCGAGCGCTGGGCAAGCGATCCGAAACACACGGCGTCGGCTCGCCCCGCCAGTTCCTCGAGGTCCGACGTCCACGGGATGAAGTCCCACGCCACGTTTTCGTGAATCGTAAACGTGGGCTTGCCGCGGGGATCGAGGTCCACCGAGACCGTCCCCGTCGGATGATTCGAGTCGATCACGAGGCGCGTCAGGTCGAGCCCGCAGGCGGTCAGACGGTCGGCGATCTCTTGGCCGAGGGGGTCCTCGCCGACGCAACTGACGATAAAAGCGTCGGCGCCCAGTTGCTTCGCATGGAAAGCGAAGTTGGCGGGAGCGCCGCCGATCTCCCTTCCCTCGGGAAGGAGGTCCCAAAGAACCTCCCCAAGTCCGACAACGGTGGCCCGCCCTCCTTTCGTCTCGCCGCCGACGCCTGTCGTCATGGCCTTTTCTCACTTCCTCTCGAGAGATTGACCGCAGCAGATGACGGAATCCCAGCGTTGCTGGTCGATCAACACGAAGAGAGTATCCGGCCTTGTCATGTTTCCGTTCCAGGGAGCGAAGGCGGAGCCGAGTGCGGCTCCGCCTTCACGATTTAGGCTAGCCTCAGGGGATTAGGAACGCGCTTCTCTCGCGAGAGATTCCTATCCCGTCTTCTTGGGGCAGTCGAAATCCACGTGCGTCGGCCTGATCTTGCCCACGCGCCTCCACTCGTTGACGTCGAATCGCATCGCTACGACGCCGCACGTGGGCACGTTGTCGATCGGGCGCGACGACAAGGTGTTGACGAAATCGGTCAGACCGGGATTGTGCCCCACGCACATGACCCGCTCCAGAGAGTCATCCAGGCCTTGGACGACCTGGAGCCACTCGAAAGGGTCCGCTCCGTAAAGCCTCTCGTCGAACTGGATGGCTTCGCGCGGATACGCGATCTCCCGCGCGATCGCTTCGACCGTTTCGCGAGCCCGGGCGGCGGGACTGGAGACGATCGCGTCCGGCTGCGCCCCACGCTGGGCCAGCCGCTTGCCCATCATCGGCGCGTCGCGCTTCCCGCGCTTGTTCAGGGGCCGGTCGCGATCGATCAGCATGGGATCGTCCCAACTCGATTTCGCGTGGCGGATGAGCGTTAGGAGTTTCATGGTGGACGCGCCGTCGCAATGGGGCGCGTTCGCCCCTCGCAACGGTCTCGCGCCCGGAGTGTTGCCAGCCTGGCGGCAAGACCCTGAGCGGCCGCCGCGATCCTTGCGGCGCGTGACTCCCACGAATCGAACTACGGAAAAGCGGCGTCAGGCGGCGGGGGAGGGAGTCAGTTCTTCCCGCGCCCGCCGGTCCCTTTGGCGGCCTTGCCGGCCGTCTTCCCAGGCGTTTTCGGCCGCAGGCTGCGCGTGGCTCTGCCGGCGCGCCACATCTCCGAGTCGCCGATGGCGCTGAGTTCTTTGGTCAGCTGCTCTTGGTAGTCGGGGCGGCCGCAGGCGCGCAGGACGCGCGCCGTCTCCTTGCCGCTCTTGACCGACTGATAGAGCGCGTCGAAGACCGGCAGAACCGCCTTCTTGAACTTGGGCTTCCAGTCCAGCGCGCCGCGCTGGGCCGTCGCCGAGCAGTTGGCGTACATCCAGTCCATGCCGTTTTCGTCGACCAGACGGATCAGGCTTTGGGTGAGCTCCTCGACCGTCTCGTTGAAGGCTTCGCTCGGCGTGTGGCCGTTCTTGCGCAGCACATCGTACTGCGCCTCCATGACGCCCGCCAGGGCGCCCATCAGGACGCCCCGCTCGCCCGTGAGGTCGCTCGTCACTTCGTGAGCGAAGGTCGTTGGGAAAAGATATCCCGATCCGATGCCGACACCGAGGGCGAGGCAGCGCTCGCGGGCGCGGCCCGTGGCGTCCTGCTCGACGGCGAAGCTCGAGTTGATGCCGGCCCCTGAGAGAAAGTTGCGCCGCAACGACGTGCCCGAGCCCTTCGGCGCCACCATGATCACGTCCACGCAATCGGGCGGAACGACCTTGGTCTTGTCCTGATAGACGATGGAAAACCCATGGGAGAAATAGAGGGCGTCGCCCGGATGGAGGCGTTTCTTGACGGCGGGCCAGATCGCCTTCTGGGCGGCGTCGGAAACGAGCATCTGAACGATCGTGCCGCGCTCGGCCGCCTCCTCGATGTCGAACAAGGTCTTGCCCGGCGTCCAACCGTCCTTGCGGGCGCGGTCCCAGTCCCTTTGGAACCGTTTTGCCTGGCCGACGATCACGTTGAAGCCGTTGTCTTTCAGGTTCAGGCTTTGGGCGGGTCCTTGTACGCCGTAGCCGATGACGGCGATGGTTTCGTTCTTGAGAACCTTGCGCGCGCGGGACATGGGGAATTCTTCGCGCGTGACCACTTCCTCCACGACCCCGCCAAAATCGATCTTTGCCATAGCCTCTGCCTCCCTTGATGCGAGTCTCTGAAGAAAATGCGGATTCAAACAGTTGGCCCGAGAGGACCGCCGAGCGGCCTCACCGCCCCGGGCGCCCTCGTCGCTGCGCCGCGTTCATTGCGCTGCAACCTACAACCCGTGAACGGCCGTGTAAAGGACTTTCTCCAAAGCGGACGGGAGCGGGAGGACGGGAGGCGTCGCACCGACGCCCTTTCGCCGCCAACGCCCCTGCCTTTTGCCTTGTGCCCCGGCCGCGTGGAATGCCAGAATGACGCCGCCTTTTCCGCCCGCCGGCTCGGGCCGCTCCCGATCCGTGACGTCAGGCGGAGCGCGCCGGCGAGATCGCGGAAGGAAGCGGCGTGGGAACATGACGGAAAGCGACTGGCACCAACGCTATTTCGCCGAGCCTTACGGAGAGATCTACGCCGAATACCTGCTGTCTCCCGAGGCGGCGATCGAGGAGGCCCGGTTCGCGCGCCAGGTTCTCGATTTGCGGCCGAGCGATCGAGTGCTCGACTGCCCTTGCGGTTTCGGGCGCCACATGGCCCAGCTCGGCATTCTTCTTCCCAACGTCATCGGCGTAGATCTGGACTGGGACTGTCTCCGGCGCGCCAAGCGGGCGATGCCCGGTCCGTTGCTTGTGCGAGGCGACATGCTCGACCTTCCTCTTGACGATGGTCTGTTTGGCGCCGTCATCAATCTCTTCAACAGCTTTGGATATTTCTCCGAGGAGGGGAACCAGCGGGTCCTGGAGGAGTTTGCCCGAGTCCTCCGCCCGGGGGGGCGCCTCTTGATTGATGTGGCGAACTCCGGCCCCCTGTTGAATATCGTGCGCGACCGTCCACGCACGCAAGTTGAGACGGGAGACGCGGTCTTGATCGAGGATTGGCGCTATGAGCGCAGTTCGAGACGTCTGCACAACAAGACGCGGTTCGTCCTGGCGGGGAAGGGCGTGGATCGGTCTTACGCCGTGCGGCTCTACGATCTGGCTGAGATCCAGGCCATGCTTCACGGCGCCGGACTGCAATTCCTTCAGGCCTACGGCGAATTCGACGGCGCGCTTTACGATGAGGCCGAATCCAGCCGCCTGATCGTGACCGCGCGGCGATGACGGGCGGCCGCGACCGCCGCTGGGCGGCCGTGAGCCGCCGCCGGACAACCGTCAGGTGCCGGCGGCGAAAGGGCGTCTCGAAAGGAGACCCGGTCAGAGCGCGGCGGGCACAAATGTCTTGTATTCACGGGCGGTCTGTGGGATCAGTGGGAAGATGGCGCGTCTTGGGGAGAACAGGCGTGCAAGCAGTTGGGTAAAGGAGGACGGCATGAGAAAGCGGGCGTTTTTTCTGGCGATTCTGGCGGTTATGCTTGTCTCGATTCGAGCGTGGGCCGACAACAAGGTGGAGAAACCCCCCTTGGGGGAGGAGAGGAAGACGGAGCCGGCGGCGAGGAAGAGCAAAGCCGTGCTCGAAACCGACACGGACAAGGTGACTTACTGCGCCGGGCTCTGGGTGGGAGGAAAATTGGCGGACATGGCGCCGCTCAATATGAAGGTCCTCGTCCAGGCCATCGAAGACGTTTTCGAGAAGCGCGAGCCCGCGCTCTCCCCTGAGGAACAGGACAAGGTCTGGAAGGCCTATAGGGAGAGACGGGAGGAGGAACGCAAGGCGCTGGGTGAGAAGAACGAGGCGGCGGGGAAGAAGTTCCTCGAGGAGAACGCCGAGAAAGAAGGCGTTGTCACGACGCTCACCGGTCTGCAGTACAAGATTCTGAGAGAAGGCACGGGCAAATCGCCGAAAAGAGCGGACCAAGTCCGCGTGAACTACAGAGGGACCTTTATCGACGGCGAAGAGTTCGACAGCTCCTACCAACGAGGCGAGCCGACCAAGTTTAGCGTTGGCGCCGTGATTGCCGGCTGGACCGAGGCGTTGCAGGTGATGAAGGAAGGCGCCAAGTGGCAGCTCTTCGTCCCGCCCGACCTCGGCTACGGCCCGGGCACTCCGACCATCCCGCCCCAGGCAACGCTCCTCTTCGAGATCGAACTGATCGAAGTCATCGAGCAAAAGCCGACGCCCACTCCGTGAGGAGCGGAGAGCCCCTCACCGTTCCGTCCAAGGCTCGCGGATGGTTCGGATCTTTCGAGTTCCCATCGGTTGGGCGCGAGGCGGCGCTTCCTTTCGAGACCGCTGCAAGAGAGCCACAGAGCGGCTACGGCGCCGCGGACTCCCGCAAACGATCCCGCAATGTTCCGGAGATGGCAAGATCCTCCCCGGGCGCCCGTACGGGACGCATCCAAAGACGCCG
>DATKZW010000197.1:0-8940 GCA_035527775.1 Sumerlaeia bacterium
GGAAGTGTTCAAAAGGATCAAGCGGCGCCTTCTGTGCGGCGCGGTCTATGCGTTTCCACTAATGAATCCCATCGGCTTTGAGACGACCTCGCGCAGTATTACGATGAGCCGAGAAGACCTCAATCGATCCTTCCCCGGCAATCCAACGGGCTCTCTGGGAGAAAGGATAGCGGATCGCATTTTCGCGACGATCATGGAAACGGCGCCCAGTCTAGTCCTGGATCTGCACAATGATTGGATCCGATCCATCCCCTACGTCCTGATAGATCGGGATCCCGGGAGTTCGCACCGCGATGCATACGAAAAGACAAAGGAGTTGGGGCGTCGAGCGGGGTTTTGCACAATCGTGGACGCCGATATGATCGGCAGCGCCCTCTCCTACAATCTTCTGCTAAATGACGTTCCGGCATTGACGCTCGAGGTGGGCGAGCCCTATGTAATCAACGAAACGAACGTCGAATACGGGCTGTTGGCCGTCTGGAATGTCCTGGCGCACCTCGGCATGGCGGAAGCGCCAAAGGATTCTTGGGGCGACGCGGCGCCTCTGGGGCACGACAGCGCCGGACTGCTCAGATACACGGACAAACCGTACAGTTCCAAGAGCGGCATCGTCAGATTCCTGGCCAAACCGGGAGACCAGATCAAAGCTGGCCAGGCGTTTGCGAAGATCGTCAACGCTTTTGGAAAGCACCAGGAGACGATGGCGGCCACGAATGACGCAATCGTTCTTGGCCATTCCGATTCCTCGGTCGTGTTCCCCGGCATGCCCGTAATGGCCTTCGGCATTGCCTGACCATGGCGCCATGGATTGGCGCCATGGATTCCCTTTCCCTGAACGGCTCTCTTCGGTGCATGATATGAACGACAAACCGTCCGCCGGTGCCGAGAACGAATTCCGCTCCGGCTTCGTCGCCTTGCTGGGCGAGCCGAACGTGGGGAAATCCACGCTTCTCAACGCCATCCTTGATTTCAAGGTCGCCATCGTATCGCACAAACCCCAGACCACGCGCGACCGCATCGCCGGCATCTACACCGACGATTCGCGCCAGATCGTCTTCATCGACACCCCGGGCGTGATGGAGCCGCGCGACCGGTTCAACGAATGCCTGCGCGATCGCGCGCTGGAGGCCGTCGAGGGCGCCGACGTCGTCTATCACCTCGTCGAGGCGCCCGACCCGCGTCCCCTGCCGCCCGCCGCGAGCGCGGCCCTCGAGAGACTCGACAAGCCGGTCCTGCTCGTTGCCAATAAGAGCGACCGAATCCTCGGGAAGGGAGATTGGGAAGGGGGCGCCTGCGCCGCGCTTTGGGGCGAAAAGACGGCTTCGTTCAATCTCGAACTCTACCGGGGCGTCTTCTTCATTTCCGCCTTGCGCCGCAAAGGGCTCGAGCCCTTGCTTGACGCCACCCGCGCGCTGCTCCCCGTCGGTCCTCCCCTCTACGATCCCGATCAGATGACGGACCGCGACCTCCGCTTCCTGGCGTCGGAGATCGTGCGCGAGAAGATCCTCGAGCACGTGCATCAGGAGGTGCCTTACGCCGTGGCGACGCGGACCGAGGAGTTCCGCGAGCGCGAGGGAGGGAAGCGCTACGTGCGGGTGGCGATTTTCGTCGAGCACGACTCGCAGAAGGCGATCGTCGTCGGCAAGGGGGGCGCCATGCTGCGCCAGATCGGCTCCGCCGCCCGCCCCGAGATCGAGGCGCTCGCCGAACATCCCGTCTACCTGGAGCTCTGGGTCAAGGTCCGCAAGAACTGGCGCAAACGCGACAGCGCGTTGCGGGAGTTCGGCTTTCGTCCCAGAACGCGCAAACAGAAGCGCGGCTAGACGATTCCCGGACGCGACCCATCGAATCCGGGTCCCTTGTGAAGTGCGACGGCTTGCCGCCGCTTGTGCGCGGATCCTGCCACGCGGATCGGGTCCGGGCCTGTTGTGGAGCGCGGGGCTTTGCCGCCGCCTTTGCGCAACGTTCCCGCGCGGATGCGCGAATCGAGTCGGTCGCAAAAAAGGTTGCCTTTCCGCCCCGCGTGTGGGTAGATGACGGTTCTTCTCCGCCGGAAGGCCGAGGGGAGACGCGTGTAACGTTTGCGGCGGACTCGGGGTCGTCGCCGCTTCAGCCAAGACAGAGGACCGCGGGAGAGGCGCACCATGGATCTCACGGTTGCCATCATGGGGGCGACGGGCGCCGTCGGGCAAGAGATGATTAGGATCCTCGAGCAACGGGCGTTCCCGGTCGCGGAGCTCAGATTGCTGGCGTCGGGACGCAGCGAAGGGCGCTCGCTCGTCTTCCGCGGCAAGCGGCGCCCGGTCGAGGTTCTCGACGAGAAGTCCTTCGAAGGCGTCGACGTCGTGCTCGCGTCGGCTGGAGGATCGATCTCCGAGCGTTTCGCTCCGGTGGCGGCCGCGGCGGGCGCGGTCGTCATCGACAACACGAGCTGCTTCCGCATGATGGAGGACGTCCCGCTGGTTGTGCCCGAAGTGAATCCGGATCGCGCCGCCGACTGCTTCAAGGCCAAAGAGCATCCGCGCATCATCGCCAACCCCAACTGCTCGACGATCCAGATGGTCGTCGCCCTGGCGCCGATTCATCGCGCCGTGGGGATCAAACGACTCGTGATCTCGACGTACCAGGCGGCCTCGGGCGCCGGCGCGCCGGCGGTCGATGAGATGATGGAACAAGTCGAGGGACTCCTCGAGGGCGACTCCTACGACGATTTCGAGTGCAAAGTCTTCGCTCACCCGATCGCTTACAACGTCCTGCCCCACATCGACGCGTTCCTCGAGAACGGATACACCAAGGAAGAGATGAAGATGGTGAACGAGACGCGGAAGATCCTCGAGGACGACTCGATCGGAATCACGGCGACCACGGTCCGCGTCCCCGTCGTTCGCGGCCACAGCGAATCGGTGAACGTCGAGACGAGAAAGCCCTTGTCCGTCGAAGAATGCCGCCGCCTGATCGCCGAGGCGCCCGGCTGCGTCCTGGTCGACGACGTGTCGAAGAACGAATACCCGCTCGCGATTTACGCCGACGGGCGCGACGAGACTTTCGTCGGCCGCATCCGCAAGGACGAGTCCATCGAAAACGGTCTAAACCTCTGGATCGTTTCCGACAACCTGCGCAAAGGCGCGGCGCTCAACGCCGTCCAGATCGCCGAGCTCCTCATCGAGCGCGGATTGATGGGGAAGTAGCGCGGGGAAGTAATCTGTTGTGGGAGGTTCGGGCCTTTGTTAGACTCCAACGCGGAGGGGAGAGCCATGCCCGTTCGCTTCGTTTTGCACCACTACGTCAAGGGCGCGATGGGTCAGGCCTTGTACGACGAGATGGAGGACGGCTCCTACCGGGGGCGAATCCCCGCTTGCGGGGGCGTCGTGGCCTTTGCCCCGACCCTTGGCGAGTGCGAGGATGAGTTGCGCTCGACACTCGAAGACTGGGTGCTCCTCGGGCCCCGACTCAAGCACAAGACTCCTCCCCCTCGATGTTAGCGCCGCAAGGGGGCGAACCATTCCTGAGGAGTGCGGACGGGTTGACGACATGGAGCAGATCACCCGGGGGAAAGCCTTCGTCCTCGGCGACGACGTCGACACCGATCAGATCATCCCCGCCGGACACCTGGTTTACAGTCTGACCGATCCCGAGGAACGGCGCCTCTATGGCAAGTACGCCCTGAGCGGCGCGCCGATCGCCCAATCTGGTCTGCCCGGCGGCGAGGTCCCCTTCGTGAAAGAAGGCGCGTGGACGTCGGAGTACTCCGTGATTGTCGCGGGGAGGAACTTCGGCTGCGGCTCCTCGCGGGAGCACGCGCCATTCGCGCTGCGCGAAGCGGGCGTTCGCGTCGTGATCGCGGAGTTCTACGCCCGCATCTTCTTTCGCAACTCGGTCAACGGCGGCTACCTCATTCCTTACGAAACGCCCGAGCGCCTCATCGACCGGATCGAGACGGGACAGGAAGTCGAGGTCTCGGTCGCCGACAACGTTCTGAGGAATCGGACGACCGGCGAGACGTTCCCACTCAGCCCCCTCGGCGACATCCTCCCGATTCTTCAGGCGGGCGACCTCTTCGCTTACGCCCGCAAGCAGAAGATGGTGCAGTAGACTCCCCCGCCCGCGTACACAATGGAGGCAAACGGAGACGCGCCGACCACCCGGCGGGGACATATCCGTGTTTGCCCGCGCGGAGGAGCGAGGGCTTCCATTCAGGAAGGAGAGATCAAATGCAACGCACGCTGTTTCGGACGATATGGTTGTTGGCGGCGGCCTGGACTTCTCTGGCGCCGGCGCGGGGAGACGCGGCGGAGGCGGAGAAGGGACCGTACGAGCCGACTTGGGAATCGCTCGACAGCCGGCCCACGCCGCAATGGTTCGCCGACGCCAAGTTCGGCGTCTTCATCCATTGGGGCGTCTACTCCGTCCCGGCGTGGGGGCCGAAGGGGTCGTACTCGGAGTGGTACCTGAACTACATGCGCAACAAGCAATCGGAGACGTGGAAGTTCCACGAGCGGGTCTACGGCGCGGATTTCCAGTACGAGGATTTCGCGCCCCTCTTCAAGGCGGAGATGTACGACCCCGACGAGTGGGCCGACGTCTTCGCCAAGAGCGGGGCGAAGTATGTAATCCTTACCTCGAAGCACCACGACGGCTACTGCCTCTGGCCGAGCAAGGACCGGCCGGGATGGAACAGCATGGAGGTGGGCCCCAAGCGCGATCTGCTCGGCGATCTCATGGAGGCGGGGCGCAAACGGGGCCTGAAGATGGGATTCTACTATTCGCTCTACGAGTGGACCCATCCCCTCTACCCGAAGGAGGTGGACCGCTACGTCGAGGAATACATGATGCCGCAATTCAAGGACGCGGTGACGCGCTACCAGCCGTCGATCATCTTCGCCGACGGCGAGTGGGACCACCCGAGCGAGAAGTGGCGCTCGCGCGAGTTGCTGGCCTGGCTCTTTAACGAAGCGGACTGCCGCCGCGACGTCGTCGTCAACGACCGATGGGGGGCCGGCGACCGGCACAAACACGGAGGATACTATACGACCGAGTACGGCGGCGGGCTCGAAGGGATCGATCATCCCTGGGAGGAGACCCGCGGCATGGGGCATTCCTTCGGCTACAACCGCAACGAGGACATTTCCGAATACCGCTCGGCGGAGGACATGATCTACCTGCTGATCGACCTCGTGAGCCGCGGCGGAAACCTCCTGCTCGACATTGGCCCCGCGGGCGACGGGCGCATACCCGTCATCATGCAGGAGCGCCTTCTCCAGATCGGCGAATGGCTCGACGTGAACGGCGAAGCGATCTACGGCGCGCGCCCCTGGAGGAAGACCGGCGAGTTCCGGATCACGAAACTCGAACGGATCGATCGCACGGTGGATTTCGAATGGGGGCGCGGCGGTCCGGGCGAGCCGATCCCGAATGACGACTTCTCGAGCGCGTGGACGGGCTTCATCGCGCCGAAGTTTTCCGAGGAATACACGTTTCACACGATCTCCGACGACGGCGCCCGCCTCTGGATCGACGGCAAGAAACTGATCGAGAACTGGGACCCCCACGCCGCGAAGGAGGACACGGCGACGATCGCGCTCGAAGCGGGCAAGAGACACCCGATCAAGGTCGAGCATTACGAGAAGGGGGGCGACGCGACGATGCGGCTCTTCTGGTCGAGCAAGAGCCAGCCGCGCGAGATCGTGCCCGCGAGCGCTCTCCTGGCGGCGGCCGGACCCTCGGCGAACGGAGACGCCGGCCTCGCGGCCGAGTACGCGACGAAGAAGAAGATCCTCTGCTACACATCAAAGGGCGACACGGTCTACGCGATCTCCCTTAACTGGCCCGGCAAGGAGCTGGTTCTCGAGACGTCGGAGCCTCCGGAGAAGACGCGCGTCACGATGCTCGGCCGCGAGGGGATCCTGAAATGGCGCTACGAGGAGGGCAATCTCCGCATCGAGGTCCCGCCCCTGACGATCGACGAACTTCCCTGCCGACACGCCTGGACCTTCAAGATCGCGGGCGGCCTGCAGCCGTGAGGAGGTCGCGGCAAGGGGCTGGCAAGCCACGACCTCGGCGGCCGAAATCGGGCGCGCGGGAATTGTGCGTGGGGCTCGAGGGGGGGGAAATCGCCGTGTTCGAGTAGGCCTACGTGGATTTCGCGCATCTCGGGGACCTGACCGCGCGCGATCATAGAAGCACGGTTTCAAGCGGCTCTTCTGCCTGCTGCGCTCGAGCGTCTGGGACGGCGTTCTGACCGCCAGCCTTGCGTCGCTCTGTGGGACAGCAGACGGGCGATTGGGCAAGGGCGCGAGCAAGGAGCGGCAAAAAGTCGGCAAACGCAGTTGGAAAGCTCGAGCCGAAAATGCTGAATGCGGGATGAAGAATAAAAGGGCGGGGATAAAGATTGGTGGGGTTTTGGGAGATGACATGCCATAAACATCGTTGATACTGCTGATCTTACCCCTAATTTGCGCCAATTCGTGATATCTACACGAATTTCAATTGACATTCAACGAATACCATGTAATATTCGCCTATTCTTATGGAGAGGAGGAGGTGTCACCATGACTGAAATACCGAAGTTGACGAATCAGAAGTGGCTGAGGATTTACCACAAAACGACTGCATGGGCGTTTTGGTTTCTTCTGGTCTATTTTGCCTACGAGGTGATCACCTACGCTTATTTGATGCATACGAAAGTGAAACACATGACCCCGGGA
Source organism: Sumerlaeia bacterium (assembly GCA_035527775.1). Taxonomy (GTDB): domain Bacteria; phylum Sumerlaeota; class Sumerlaeia; order UBA8349; family UBA8349; genus DATKZW01. Next base: position 6,705 of record DATKZW010000197.1, read on the forward strand.
GGATACCTCCCGTATCTTTTGCATGAATTCTGGGAGTGTACTTTCCCGGGAGTGGTGGCATTGATCGTTAGCCAGTTCGTGTTCCTTATGCTTGCCGAGGACAAGAGGCCCGGTTATCTGCTCAGAATCGGCGGTTGGATTCTGTATTTCGCCGCGATATTGAAACTGGTAGATATGGTGATATGGTTGATTCGAGCAAGCGAGTATTGCGGATCGCCGTATCTGGGACCGATGGGATTTTTCGCGATGGTAATAAGTATTGTCCCGAAACTTATTGCTTACATAGTCGTAATCGCCGCGCTCGTCGGTCTCGGTTATATTCTCAACCGTCTGATCCGTATTGTCGAAGAATCCAAGACGCTGGCCTGAAAGGAGGCGATGCTCATGATTCGCGTTCGACTTGACTATCTGCTTCTCGATAAGCGCATGACTCTGACGGAGCTTTCGCACCGGACGGGTCTGGCGCTCAACAACCTTTCGATTTTGAAGACAAACCAAGCGCGGGCCATCCGTTTCTCGACGCTTGAGGCGGTGTGCCGGGCGCTGGATTGCTCGCCCGGTGATCTGCTGGAATGCGTGCCCGGTGATCTGCTGGAATGCGTGCCCGATAAAATCCAAGAAGAATAGAGCCAATTGCAAATCTCGGCGATCCGGGCTCTTACAATCGGCTCATGATGTTGAGAGAGTGTCGGATCATCCCACAGTTTTGACAGTTTTGTATAGAATTTGTCGAACCGATGAATCGGTTCGTGATTTCTGGATTCTATCCGTGGGTTGAATCGCCAAAACGGCGATTCAACCCACGGCTTTGGAAGTCGAACCGCTGACGCGGTCCAATGCGGTTCTTGGCGCATAGGGGGTCGAACCGCTGACGCGGTTCTTGATGTTTTGTCCTTAATCTATCTTCAACCGCTCTCTTGAGGAGCATTTCTTTTGGGCGCGCACCAGGATCGTCCGTGCGTCGGGGTGGTTCAGGCGTTTGTGGATGTCGAGGAGCGCTTTGTAATCGGTCGGGGGGATGACAGCGGGGCGCTTTCATCCTGATGGGCGTTCTTACTTCAGGTCTTCATCGCGCCTTGCCTTGATTGGCGACGGCCTGCGCCGCTTTTGCCACGGCTTCGGGATCGCCTAGGTAGTAGTGCGTGATGGGTTCCAACTGCTCGTCTAGTTCGTAAACCAGCGGAATCCCCGTGGGGATATTGAGAGCGACAATGTCCGCATCGGACATCCGGTCGAGGCGCTTGACCAGGGCCCGCAAGCTGTTGCCGTGGGCGACGATGATTGCCCTCTTCCCTGCCGCGACGGTCGGCGCAATGGTCGCATGCCAGTACGGCAAGAACCGCTCCACCGTGTCTTTCAGGCACTCCGTGAGCGGCAGGTCGGTCTCGCTCAAGTCTCGGTACCGGGGATCGTGGCCGGGATAGCGCGGGTCGGTCTTGGCGAGAGCGGGGGGTTGCGTGTCGTAGCTTCTGCGCCAGAGGCGGACTTGCGCTTCGCCGTACCGTTCCGCGGTCTCCGCTTTGTTCAGGCCCTGCAACGCGCCGTAGTGCCGCTCGTTCAAGCGCCACGAACGCTCTACGGGAATCCACATGAGATCGAGTTCATCGAGCACGACCCAGAGCGTTCGGATGGCTCGCCTCAAGACCGACGTGTAGGCGACGTCGAAAGCATATCCTTCCGCCTTCAGCAGTCTGCCCGCTTGCCGCGCTTCAATCCGACCCTGCTCGGAAAGGTCGACGTCCGTCCATCCGGTGAAGCGATTCTCCTTGTTCCAGACGCTCTCGCCGTGGCGCAGTAGCGCCAGTTTCGTCATGATCGCACCCCTGTCATAGCGTTTTCGGTTCTTCATGGTAGAAGGCAGCCCGACAATCGGGATCTCTCCGCGGACTGCGTCGAGACCCGTCGGTCGGGATGTCAGCGTTGGAAGAACTCGAGATCGACCTCGGCGGGATTCGCATCCTCGACGCGGAGCGGCTGCGCGTCCCCGAACAGTTCCTGCTGCTCGGTCATGCGGACCGTCATCTCTTCGACCTTTCCGGCGTACGCGGGATCGTCGGCGAGGTTCTTCGTTTCGTGCGGATCCGCCTGGAGATCGAACAGTTGGGTGACGCCCGCTTGCGGGTAGCGCAGCAGTTTCCACCGACCGCGCCGCACCGCGCGTTGCAGGTCTTTGTAGGCGAGGAAGATCGTGTCGCGCACTCCCTTGGCTTTGCCTTGAATAATGGGCGCGAGACTC
>DATKZW010000198.1:0-3547 GCA_035527775.1 Sumerlaeia bacterium
AAGAAGTCCATCTTGCCCAGCTCGTCGGGACGCTTCTGGGTGTAAAGGTTCGTTTCGCTGAATCCCAGCGAGGCGATCGGTTGCACTGCCATGATGGTTCTCCTTCAGACGGCCCTCTCCGAGCCGTCCACGAATCTGAGCGCCCAATCACGCAATCGTCGCCGGCCGCGGCGTGAGCCACTGCGTAAAGGCGTCGCCCTGCTCGCGGGAAAATTCGATCTCCACCTGATCGGGGAGAAATCCCTGCCGGGCCAGCCCCTGGCGCAATTCGGACTGGTTCTGCTCGAGGAAATCCTGCGTGGCCGGATTGTCGGCCGTCACGCGAGCCTGAAGCCGCTGATTCTCGTCTATTGCCAACTGCACGTGCACGCGTCCCAGAACCGGCGGTTCCAGGTGCAGGACCGCCCGCAAGCGGTCGGGATCAAAGGCGACGTTGCCCTGCATTCGCTCGACCATGTGAGCCATTACGACCTGCGCCTGGCGGACCGACTCGCTGAGAGGCGACGCGGCGGACCCCGAGCCCTGTCCGTCCGGGAGCGCCGCCGGCTGTCCGGCCGCCGCTTCCGCGCGCAAAACTCCCGTTCCCGACATCAGTGACCCCCTGGACAAACCGCTCAGGCCGAGCCGGGAAAGGACGAATCGCTCGAGGCCGGGGTCCGCGCCGTCCCGATCGGTTCCCGGATCCTGGGTCGACTCTTGGATCCTCTCGATTAGTTGCTCAAGGACGCCCGCGGGGTCTGCCTGCGCTTGGGGCGGCAGAGACAGCGCTCGTATCGGGCCGGGCTCTAGCCCCGTGCGCGCACTCACGACCCCTTGGCCCTCGCCGAAGTAGACGAGATGGGGAAAGATCGGCGAACGGCCTCCGGGCTCCTTTGAGCCGGCCCACTGAGGGGGTGCAGAGCCCCCCGCCGGATCCGGTCGCGCACGCGGATCGGCAGGTCCTTGGATGATCCTCTCGAGCTCGGCGAGAGCACTGGCGGGAACGGTCCCGGATCCCCGAGAGAACGCAACGGGGACCGCATGCAGGAGGATCGAAGAGAACTCGGCCTTCCCGGCGACGACGTCCTGGGCGGCAGCCTCCGGGGACGCGCCAAGCGGTGTCGGAGGGTTGTCCCCCGCAGGCGCTAGACGGGTGAGAAGAACCTGGAGTTGGGCAAGGACCCGATGCAACCTCGCCGGCAGCCGGGTCTCTTGTCCCGACGGCATCCAGTCGGCGGGGCGAGCGTTCGGCGATTGGGCGGCCAGGTTCTCGAGAATGCCGGCCAATAGCGGCGCCAAATGGGAGACGTCGATTCCATCGACACCGATCGCGTCGAAGTCCCGATTGCCAAGAAAGCCCTCAAGGCGACGCGGAAAGCCCTCAAGGTGGCGCGCAATCGCTTCCGTTGAAAAGCCTTCTTCGGGGTCGAACTGCTCGAGGAACGCCTGAACCTTGGCCATGAGGTTCGGCCGATCCCCGAACAGGGCTCGCAGTTGCGGCCAGGAAGAGGCGTCTTCCATGGGAGGCGCTTGAAAGTCCTGGGGAACGTCGCGAACGGAAAGAGCGAGAGCGACCGCCTCGTACCCCGAGGCGGCCGGCACGTTCGCAATCTGCCCGACGGGGAGAATCCGCGGAAGGGTTCCGATCTCCCCGTTCGGCGATGGTTCTTCCAGCCGCAGGTTTCTCAGGAAGCTCGCGAAACACGCCCCTCTCACGGCAGAGCCGACGGGCGCCGCCCCGCCAGCCGGAGGACGCGCGAGGCAGTTGCGCCAGAGACCTCGGGACGCAAGCGGGAAAAGAGGCCCGGAGTTTCCTCCGAGGATCGACTGAAGCATCGCGGGCGGCAGGCCATTCATCGCACACACCCATCCGAATCGTGCGGCGTCAGACCCAAGCGACTCGCCGCGCACGCGGGATCGGGATGAAGACCCGCCCTTGGCGCGCGGTCCGGCGCTCTTCCCGCGGCGGCGCGCTGAGCGCCTGGCCGCCGCGAGATCGCGGTCCGGGCAGAAGATCGGAAAGAGCCGGCTGGAGAATGTCTGGATGGAGGGAAAAACTCAGCGATTGGCCCTCACGGGATCCACGAACATCTCATTGAGGTCCCTGAGGCGCTGAAGTTTGGCCTGCCTAGCCTGCTTTTCTTCTTCGGATTCCGTTCCCGACGGGGGTTTTTCCACTTCCTTCCGCATCGCAACCAAGAGATCGCCGACGGCTTTCGGCGGGGTGAGCCGCTTGAGAATCTCCACGACAAGATTGAGGTCCATCTCGTTCATCTCTTTGGCGGCTTCCTCGGGCTTCATACGCTTGTAGGTGCTCACCGCCGCCAGAAGTTGGGCCTCCCGCGCCTCCTCGACCGCTTGCGTCATCTGTTCGAGTTGTGCCTTGGCCAGTTCGAGCCGCCGAAACTTCTCCCCCAGATCGTTCTGGAGAACGGCGAGTTCCTTCTCGCGGCGCTCCACCTCCCGCTCACGCGCCTCGACGGCGCGCAGACGGGCGGCGATAGCCTCGACAAACTCCCGCGTGACTTTCTCCTCCTCCAGCAGATCCCGGAAGGCCTCCATGCCCTCGGGGAGTTCCGCCGCAGAGTCGGCGCCCGTCTCGGCTGGACGCTCCTCGGTCTTCTGCCGTTCTTCGGAGACTGCATGAAGGGCGCCTACAAATGGCGGGCCGGAAAGGAAGGGACTCAGGACGAGTATAAGACCGCTCATCACAAAGATCGAAGCCGTCTTTCCACGGGGCTGGAATCGGGCCTTTCGCCTCCTCCGGGGGGTAAGATTTGTCCGGTTCATCGCACCAGTCCTTCCGCGCCGCGGGCACTTTTTTCCCGCTTAGCCATCAGGTAGTTCCGCAGCCCGATCTCGTCGAGTTCCCGGCCTTCGGCGCGGCGCTCCTCGAGGAGATAGGCGCGCCGTTCGGTCTTGCGGATCTCTTCCATCACTTGGCGCTCGCGGGCGGCTTCGTTCAATCTCCGGCGCCTGATTTCCAGCACGCGGCGCAGATCCTCAAGGTACTCCTGGGTCTTGCGAATCAACCGCTCCAGCCCAAAAAGGTAGTTCAGATACAGCTCCTGATAGGCCAGAGACTTCCCCGACGCCACCACCTCATTGAGCTCGCCGCGGCACTCAGCCCGGCGTTCCAACGCTTGCGCAACCAGGCTCCCGACGTACTCCACGCGGTTCTGGATCTCGGCCATCTCGCGCTGACGCACCTCCTCGACGCGCAACCGGTAATCCAGGAGGTCTTGGAGCGAGAAACGGAACGGCATGACTTCCGAGTCCTTTGCGTTTAGCTCCTGGCCGCGCCGCGCGGCGATGCGAACGGCACCGGCTCAATGGGCGTCTCGGCCAACGTTTGCAGCGCTTTCGCGCTCTGGGCGAAGTCGGACCTCTGTTGTATGGGCTGACGGAGGAAGTGGTTGATCGGACCGATCATCCGGATGGCCGCGTCGATCTCCGGGTTCGATCCCGGGGCATAGGCGCCGATGTTAATCAGGGTCTCGGCCCGCCGGTATGCGGCCAGAAGCCCTTGGACGCGCATCGCCCACTGCACATGCTCGGGGCTCACAAC
>DATKZW010000199.1:0-7893 GCA_035527775.1 Sumerlaeia bacterium
TGGTGTCCACCTCGTTGAAGACCATCGCGGATCCCGCCGAGCCGGCGTTGACCACGGTGAACTTCTGGTGGGACTTGCCGCCGACGTCCACCGGGCCGAAATGGTTCTGATTCGAGAGCATGATGCGGGCCGGATACAGGATGTAAGCCGACCCCTCGACATAGAACCGGATCTCGTTTAAGCCCACAAAGTGGCTGTCGCCCCAGTTCGACGTGATCTCGAACTGCACGTAACGAATCAGATTGCCCCCGAAGTCGACGGGACGGGTGAGGGGCGTGTCGTTGGGATCGTCGAAGGGGCCGAACAAGTTCGCGGGCCCGTAGGCGCCCCATGGGCTGCCGTTGGCGTACTCGGGGACGCCGAACTCGTAGTTGCCCAGCGTCGTCCATGCGTCCATAACGTTCTTCTTGTACTTGATCGTCACATGGCGGGCGCTGCGGTCGTCGAAGGTGGACACATCATACCGCCCGGCGGGGTGGTATTCGCCGTAGGACCAGATCCACATCTCGTCGAGCGGATAAAGCCCGCCGAGGTAGAACTCCAAGTACACCGGGTGGGTGGGGGTCGGCACTTCCTCGTGCAGCCACGGTCCGTAGTTCCAGTGGGTGGGGCCGTTGCCCTGGTTCGAGGGGTAGTGCCAACCGGCCTTCCACCCGTGCATGTAGAACTCGCCCTCGCCGCCATTCCGGATGGGATACATCCCCCGGGAGTTGGTCAGGTTCCGCTCGTGCCAGGGATAATCCCCACGGCCCGTGAGGATCCAGTTGTCATTCCCGGGCCACGATCCCGTGTAGTCCCACACCTTCGCGTCGTGGATGAAGATGGGATAGTCCTTCTCGTACATGGGGACCTGCCAGTCGTGGATGTCGAACCCCGTTGGGTCGGGGTAGTCGTAGGCCGCGGCGGGGAGAGCCGCGGCGCAGAGGGCGACAACCCCCCACAAGACAAGGAGTGGGTTCCTCGTGCCAATGCGGGGATTTCTTCTTGCGCCCATGCGGGGATTCCCTATCACGCCCGCGATGGGGCTTCTCACGCCAATGACGCGGTTTCTCATTGCGTCTCTCCTTCCGAAGGGAATCGAGTCTCCGAATACGAGTGAAACCCACTGAAGGGAGAACGGTTCTCCAAGTCTGTGCCCTCATTTTCCCCCTTGTCCCGCCCGAGCGCAAGCGCAATCGTCTTGCGGACGCGATACGCGACCGGCGCCGAGCTGGAGAGTCTCCTCACTATAAAGGGGCGGGGAGGGCGGAAAAGGTTAAGTGAAATCGCGAAAAAAAAAGATCCCTTTCTTCGCTTTCCCGGCGAGACGGGCGTAGATGATTGATTGTACTTATGTTACCAGAACAGAAAAGAAGCGACGCCCGCCCCCGAAATCCACCCAAAAATGGTCGGAAGTCTGGTCCGGACTCCCGCCTTTGGCCGCTCCGCCGCCCCCGCGCGCGCGAGGCGCGGACAGCCGCTCGCTTGGGGTCCAGGGAGGGCCCCGCCGCCCCCGCGCGCGCGAGGCGCGGGAAAAGGGGGGGTGCAGGGGGGGGACTTGGACCCGCCGCCCCCGCGCGCGCGAGGCGCGTGTGTCCGGGTCCGCGTTGCCGTCGGCGTCAGCGGCCCGCCGCCGCGCGGTAACAGGCGGCAGGGCGGGGCGGCGCCCCGCCCTGCGGGATTGGGCCGCGCCCGCGCGGAGCAAGGACGTTCGCGTCATTGGCGGGCCCACTCTCACGGCGGGCCGGTGTGTTCGAGTGCCGATCAGTACTTGATGCCCAGCACGCATCGCATCGTGTCGCGGGCGATGACGAGTTCTTCGTTCGTGGGGATGATCCAGATTTTGACTTTCGAGTCGTCCGTGGAGATCAGACCTTCTTTGCCGTTGCGCTCTTCGTTGCGCTGGTCGTCGAATTCCACGCCGATGATCTCAAGTCCCTCGCAACACTTCTTGCGGACGCATACGGAGTTCTCGCCGATCCCGGCGGCGAACGCGATGTGGTCGACGCGTCCCAAAGCGGCGGCGTAGGCGCCGATGTACTTGCGAACGCGATAGGAGAAAACGTCGACCGCGAGACGAGCGCGGTCGTTGCCGTCGCGCATGGCCTTCTCGATCTCGCGCATGTCGTTGCTGATGCCCGAGATCCCGCGCAGTCCGCTGTGCTTGTTCAAGAGACTGTTGGCCTGGTCGAGCTCGATGTCCTCTTCCCGGATCAGATACAGGATGATGGCCGGATCGATGTCGCCGGCGCGGGTGCCCATGACCAGCCCCTCGAGCGGCGTCATCCCCATGCTCGTGTCGATGCTCTTCCCCTCTTTGATCGCCGCCATGCTGCACCCGTTGCCGAGGTGGATCGTGATGACGTTCAACTCCTCCCTGGGGACGCCGTTGAGTTTCGCCAGACGGTAGCGGAGGTAGCGGTGCGAGGCGCCGTGGAATCCGTAGCGGCGGATGCGACGGCTCTCGTAGAGGCTATAGGGAAGAGCGTACATGTAAGCGCAGTCCGGCATGGTCTGGTGGAAAGCGGTGTCGAAAACGGCGACGTGGGGCACGTTGCGCAGTCTGCGGGACGCTTCCTCGTAGCCGAGGATGTTGGGGGGATTGTGGAGCGGCGCCAGGTCCACGCACGCTCGGATCTCCTCGAGCGCCTCGGGGGTGATGACGGCCGAAGCGCTGAACTGCTCGCCCCCGTGCACCACGCGATGCCCCACCGCTTCGATGTCGTCAATCGAACGGATGATGCCGTGGTCGGGATGGGTCAGGTGGTTCAGCAGCATCTCGACCGCGACCGAGTGTTCGAGCACCATCGGCGTTTCCCGGACTGTGTCGCCTCTGTGGTTCGAATAGCGAACCACCGATTCCGCCATGCCGATCTTTTCAACGATCCCCTCGGCGAGGTGTTTCTCGGTCTCGTTTTCCATGTCTTCGACGCTGGTTTCGATCAATTGGAACTTCAACGACGAGCTGCCGCAGTTGACGACCAGAACCTTCATGACTCATTCTCCCTCGCGCGCCGTGTCTGCCGACAGGCAGGCCGTCTCGCTTTGCTCCCCGCGCCGAGTTGTCAAAGGGCGCCTTCCGGCACTCCGATGATCTTGCCGTTCTTGTCGTAGCAGAAGAAGCCTCGCCGAGTCTTCACTCCCAGGTGGCCCTCGCGCACCATGCGGCGCAGAAGCGGGCAGGGGCGGTACTGCAGCTCGCCGAGGGCCCGAAACACCCGCTCCATGTTGCGCAGCAGGGTGTCGAGACCCATTCGGTCGGCCATGGCCAAGGGGCCGATCGGCAGTTTGAAGCCGAGGCGGATGGCCATGTCGACCTGATCGGGCGTGGCGAGCCCCTCCATGACGATGTGCATGGCTTCGTTCACGTACGGGATCATGACGCGCGTCGTGATCAGGCCGGGCATCTCGAAGACCTCGATGATGGTCTTCTTCATGATCTTGGACAGGACGCGGATTCTCTCCATCGTTTCGTCCGACGTGTGACGGCCCCGGACGAGCTCGACGATGGGGCGCCTCGGCACGGGAATGGAGAAGTGCATCCCCGCGATCCGCTCGGGATGGCGCGCTTTGCGAGCGATGTCGGAGATGCAGAGGGCGGAGGAATTGCTGACCAGGACCGTGTCGCGGGCGAAGAAGGCGTCCATCTCCTCGAAAATGTCCTGCTTGTGGTCGATCGTTCCGGGAACGGCCTCGATGATGACCTGACTCCCCTCCATCTTGCGCAAGTCCGTGGTTCCCGTGATGCGCGAGAGGATCAGGCGCTTCTCGCTCTCCGTGACGCCCCAGCGCGAGATCTCGTAGTCCAGACCGTCGGAGATCTCCTGCAAGGCCTCGGCGATCTTTTCGCTCGAGATCTCGCGGAAAACCACCGTCATGCCGGAACCGGCCAGAGTCCGGATGATTCCCTTGCCCGCCGTTCCGGCGCCCAGGACGCCAATCTGCTTCAAATCCATTTCGAACTCCCCAATCCCCGCGTGTGGCGCTCGCCGCCGATCCGGCCGGCGCCGGGTCGGGAGATCCGATCCTCTCACCGGCGCCAGCGGAGACTCCTCGCGCCCTTCGGAGATCTCTCATACCGGGGCAAAGGAATCCACTGGGATCGTAGACTCCGCCTCGAAATGCTGTCAATCCCTTTTCTTCTTTTGGGCGGCCACGAGAAGCGTTACGCCGATGGGGAGGTTGAACCACTTCAGAAGAAACGCCTCGAGAGCCACGGCGCCGATGAGGATCTTGTTTGCCCAGCCCGGCAGCACGATCAGGTGCGTCTTGGGATGCTCGGACTTCTGAAGCCAGCGTTGGAGGAGGCGGAACCCGACAATCAGGGGGAAAGTGAAACTGATGCAGTAACTGAGGCGGTCGATGACGAAACCCGCCGCGAGAACCCGCTCGCGGAACGCGGCATACGTGTAACGCCGGCAGTGATAGAGGGCCTCGTCGTGGTCGCTCCAGAGGAAAGGGTGCGCGGGGACGGTCATCACCAAATCCCCCCCCCGCTTGAGGACCCGGTAGGCCTCCGCGAGGAGCGCGTCGTCGCGCTCGACGTGTTCGGCCAGGTCCAGCGCGAGGGCGAGATCGAAACTCTCGCTCTGAATCGGCAAACTCACGACGTCGGCGCGCACGAGGTTCTTGGCGCCCCGCTTGCGCGAGAACTCGAGGGCGAGGGGGGAGAAGTCCACGCCCACCGACCAGCTGCTGCGGTTCAGGCACTCGAGCATCAGGCCCGTGCCGCACCCCATGTCAAGCACGCGCGCCTTGCCGTCGCGAAAGGCCGGCAGCAGATTGAGAATGCGAACCACGATGTGCTTGCGGCCCTGGAACCACCAATACGTGTCCTCCAGATCGTACATCCTGGCGTATTCGGCGGGGTCCATGACGTCTGCTCGATCGGGGGTCCGGCGCGTTCCCGGGGGAGGGAGTGCGTTGCGGCCCTTTCCGCGCGCCGCAAGGACCTTCTGAGCCGGCAAGGCCTGCCCATAGGAACCGCTTTTCCCCGGAATTGTCAACGACGATCTGTTGGCTGGCGAGAAGCAGGGACTTGTGAAACGGGCTTTCTTGTAGCGCCGGCATCGTGCCGCGCGCCGCCACCCCCCGCTGACGCACGGGGCCACTGCCCGTCGCGCCTTCGCCGCACGGCGCCGGAGAGCGCTTACCGCAAGCCGACGTACGCCCGTCTCACTTCCTCCGCGATGATCTTCAGACCGGCGGAGACAACGGCGTCGTCCTGGGAATAGGTCACCCGGATGCACTCGTCGGTGTGCCGCCAGGGATCGCGGAGACCGGGGAAGAAGTAATGGCCGGAGACAACAAGGACGCCGCGACGCTTCAGGCGCTCATACAGTTCACGGCTCGTGATGGGGAGGTCTGGAAACCACAACCAGAGGAAAAGCGCCCCCTCGGGTTTGTGGATGTAGAAGTCGACGCCTTTGAGTTCTTCCTGAAGAACGCCGACGGCGCGCTTCATCTTCGTTTCATAGTAAGGCCTGATCACTTCGCGGCTCATCGCGATCACTTCGCCGGTTCGGACCATGTCCGCGGCCAGGCTCGCGCCCAACCCGCCCGGCGCCAAGCCGGTCACGGCGTTCATGGCCGCGATGGCCTCGATGATCTCCTCGCGGGCGATGACGATCCCCGTTCGCGCCGCGGGAAGCCCGAGTTTCGACAAACTCATGCAGACAATCGCGCGTTCGTTCCAGACCGGCCTGGCTTCGGTGAAAATGATGTTGGGAAAAGGAGTCCCGTAGGCGTTGTCGACGATCAGCGGAACGTCGCACTGCCTGGCGAAGTCGACGAGCCGGTCGATCTCGCTGTCGGTCAGGACGTTGCCCGTGGGATTCGTGGGTCTGGAGACGCAGATGGCCCCGATCTCCTCGTCCAGCGACAGGGACTCGAACCGGATATGGTACTTGAAGAAGCGATCGCCCAGGAACTCGATCTCGGGCCGAAGCGTCACGAAGAAATCATCGGTCAAGCCGACGTCCGCGTAGCCGATGTACTCCGGGGTGAGGGGCAAGAGGATCTTGCGCCGGATTTCGCGGTTCCCTTCTTCGCAAACGCCCGCGAACATGTTGAAGAGCGCGAAAAAGGCGGTCTGGCTCCCGTTTGTCAGGGCGATGTTTCCGGGCCCCACGTCCCAGCCGAACTCCCTCCGCAACAGGGCCGCCATCGCCTCGATGAACGGGGCGTTGCCTTGCGGCGCGTCGTAATTGCCGATACACCGTTCGAATGCGCCTTCGGTCCCGAGTATCCTTTCCATGCTTTCGCGGAAGCGGCGCTGCACCTCGGGGATGTGAGCCGGGTTGCCGCCGCCGAGCATCAGCATGTCGCGCTGTTCCGACAAGGCGCCGCCCAGGTCCAGCATCAACTCATTGATGCCGGACGACGCGGCCAGTTTTCTGCCGACTCTCGACATTCGCACGGCTCGGACTCCGCGCTCTGGAATGTCCTCTTGCGCGGTCTTCCGTGCAAGCAGCGGAAGACGGTCGCTTCCGGCGGCTCGTCCTGGGCGGAAACCCTCAATTGCCGTTCGCGTCGGAGACGCCTTTGTTCGTGCGGATGATGGTGCCCTCGGATCGAGTGCCGTTCGAAGGGTCGTAGACAAACCCGGTCCTGTCGGCCAGATGAGAGTGGAGACCGCCGTAAATGGAGTTGCTCTTCGCCGGCCCCTTGCTCTGCGTGGCCCAGGTGTAGCCCATTGCGTAGCACCTGAGCTCGATGTCTTGTCCCGCCCCGGGGATCTCATCGCTGGTGAAGGCGAAATAGAGGTACGTCGTTCTTCCGTCGGGAACGTCCCCAAGGGGGCTGTTCTTGTTGAATGGATCAGAGGGATAACTGGATATGTAGGCGATGGGCGTGGTGAGTTGGGACGTGGCGATGTCGAGACAGAGTTTGTATTGGCCCGATATCCCGAGCAATCTCCCGATGTCTTCCTGGCCCGGCGCCGGTTTGCCGTAGTCGGTGATGTAGGACTCGATGGCCGTGGCGATGGACCGCAAGTCCGAGTGAACGCGCGAGACCTTCGAGCGCACCTGCGCTTCGAGGAAGTTCGGCACGGCGATGGCCGCCAGGATGGCGATGATGGCCACGACAATGAGCAGTTCGATGAGGGTGAAGGCTTTTTGCATGGGTTTTTTCTCCTTTGACCCCGTCTTGGCAAACGTTTATCTATCGGACTCCTTCGCGTCTCTCAAGGAGTTCCGCCATCTCTTTGCGCTTATGCCGCTTCGCCCATGCCAGCGGCGTCTGCCCGTCGTTGGCGCGGGCGTTGACGTCGGCCCCGTTGTCGAGAAGGACCTCGGCCGCCGCCCGATGGCCTTTCCACGCGGCGACATGAAGGGGGGTGGTGTTATCCATGGCGCGCGCGTTCGCCTCCGCGCCATGAGATAGAAGGAATCGGATCATTTGAGCGTCCCCGGCCAAAGCGGCGCGGAAGAGGGGGGTGGCGCCGTCCTTGTCGCGAGCGTCCGCCGCCGCGCCCCGCTCGAGGAGAATCTCCGCCGCGGCCTGGCGCCCCCGTGCGGCAGCCCCGTGGAGCGGCGTCCCGCCGAATTTCGTGTCGCGGGCATGGACGTCGGCGCCGCGATCGATGAGGTGTCCGACGATGGCGGCGTGTCCGTTTACCGCGGCCAGGTGGAGAGGAGTGACGTTGTAGTAAGCTCTGGCGCGGGAGTCGGCGCCGCGCTCCAGAAGCCAGACCACGCCTTCGGTGCAACCACGTTCCGCCATCCGATGCAGGGGCGTGGATCCGTCCTCGTACTTCTCGTTGAGGAGATCCGGGTTGGCTTTCAGAAAATCCAGCAGGGCGACCTCCTGGCCTTCACCCGGCCCCTCGCGCAGCGCGCGGGATTTGCCGCCGCATCCCGCGCCGAGAAAGAGGACAAACAGGAATGCGACGGCGACAGCGGCTCGGACCCC
>DATKZW010000200.1:0-2715 GCA_035527775.1 Sumerlaeia bacterium
GTCCGCATTCCCTCTCCCTGCTATGGAATGCTCATCGGCAGAAAGAAGAGAGGGAGGTAAACTGCCGCGACCACGCAGCCGACGAGGGCTCCCCAGACGAGAACCGACACTGGTTCGAGGACGGCGACGATCCGCAACGCCCGGTGTTCGGCATCTTCCTGGAGCCAGTGGGAGATCTCCAAGCATCGCTCCGGCACGGTTTCGTTTTGCTCGGCCAGGCGCAGGATGCGTCGCAGGCGCGCGGGCACGACGGCCTCGCTTTCGAGCGCGTGGGAAAGAGACTCTCCCTGGCCGATGCGCTCTCCCACCCGGTCGGCCAGACGTCCCAACCGCCAATGGCCCGACGAAGCCCCCGCGAAAGTCATGATGCCGGGCAGCGGAACGCGCGCCTGGAGCAAACAGCCCAAAGTGAAGAAGAAACGGGCGAGAGCCCGCTTGAGCAGCAAGCGATCGAGAAGCGGGATCCGCGCAAGGATGGAAAATGGCCGCCCTGTCCCAAGAAACCCCGACCCCAGAATCAGGAAAAAAAGAAGGAGGCCAAAGGCGAGGCAGACCCCCAGATACGCGTGGTGGACGAGCCACTGCGAGGCGCTCAGCGCCCCCTGCGTCCATGGCGGCAAAGGGGCGCCCAAGCTGGCAAGAATCTCCGTGATCTTGGGCATGATGAACACGAAAATGAGGGCCAGTATCAAGCTGGAAAAGCTAACAATCACGGTGAAGTATAGAAGAAAATACCATGAGGCATCCCGCAACGGCGAGAAAGGGGCGAAGCGCGAGAGACGCGAGAGAGTCAGGTCGAGCCGACCGACGCGCTCCCCCACTTGCGCCATGAGGATTTCGTGAGGGTGGAACCACGCGCGGCGTTTCCGCATCGCTTCGCTCAACGTGTTGCCCTGGACGATCGAGGCGCGCAGGAGCCTGGCGAGGATCCCGGCGTAATCATCCGTGAAGGTGCGACCAAAGCAGATCGCGATGAGGAAAAAGCACCCGAGGAGGACTCCGCCCAAAGCCCAGCAGACCTCTCCCGCCCCCTCAATCCCCGATGCCGCGAGAAACAGCCCCAGCAAAACCAGGACGACTCCAGGCCCCCCGACATAGGCCAGCCAACGCAGTCGTCCGGGTTCGAGCGCCTGTTTCTCGATGGCTTCGAGCGTCTCGACGATAGAGAAGCCCCGCTCCTCGGAAAGGGCGAGAATGTCGAAGAACTCCGACATCAGGACGCCGCGGCGACGGCCCGTCACGCGGGGACGCAGTGCGGTTGAGATCTTCGCTCCCATCGAGGAGGCTCTCTCCCAAGAGCGGCGGGACTTTCCTGCTACTTCCGCCCGCCACTCTCTCTGACCGACGTTTTCGAGAATCCTTGGCCCGAAATCACGATTTTTCTTTCACACGGCGCATGAAAAGTGTGGAACAGCCGCCCCTGGCTGTTATCCGTGGAGGAGATCTTGCCTCTCTCCATGGATTGCGCCGGCGAGGGCCCCGGCGAGGGCCCCGGCGGCGCAATCTCTAACTGCGCTCTTCACACGCCCTCTCAAGCCAGACAAGCCAGGATCTCCTCGGGGGACGTCATGCCGGCCGCGACCTTCGCCGCGGCGTCTTGCGCGAGATCGCCGGCGCCGATCTCGCGCAGAAGGTCGTGGAAACGCGACTCGGGCGCCCGGGCCATCACCAACTCGCGGATCGCCTCGTCCACTTCGAGCATCTCGAAGACGCCCACCCGCCCGCGGTAGCCGATGTTGTCGCACGCCGCGCATCCCTGGGGCTCCCACCAGCGGTCGAGTTCTTCGAGAAGGGGCGACGGCCCCGTCGCCATTTTCCGGCACTCGGGGCAGAGGCGTCGGACCAGGCGTTGGGCGATGACGGCCATGACGGACGAAGCGACCAGGAAGGGCTCGACGCCCATATTGACCAACCGGACGAAGACGCCCGAAGCCCGCCCGCTGTGCACCGTGCTGATCACGAGGTGTCCCGTGAGAGCGGCCTGAACCGCGATCTGGGCCGTCGTCGCGTCGCGCACTTCGCCGATCATCATGACGTCGGGGTCCTGGCGCAGGAGCGTGCGCAGGCCCTGCTCGAACGTCATTCCCTGGTGGGGCCGGACCTGGGTCTGGCTCACGACTCCGAGGTCCGCCTCGATCGGGTCTTCGAGCGTCGCGATATTGGCCGCCTCGCCGCGCAGTCGCCAGATGGCCTTCAGCATGGCGTAGATCGTGGTTGTCTTGCCGCTCGAGCTCGGCCCGGTCAGGAAAATCGCGCCCTGGGAGCGGCGCACGAGTTGCTCGACCCGCTCGAGCATTTCATGGCCCATCCCGAGATCGGACAGTTCCATCTCGGCCTGAGAGCGCTCGGGGAGGCGCACGACCACCTTCTCGCCGTGGAGCGTGGGCAGGAAGGCGACGCGGCACTGAATCTGGCCTCCCTCCCACTCGATCTCGATCCGGCCGTCCTGGGGCGTCATGGTCTGGTAGATGACGAGTTCGGCCATCACCTTCAGGCGCGTGAGAAGCGAGTCGCGCATCGAGCGGTCGATGCGGGCCGCCAGGTGGAGCTGGCCGTCGACCCGCAGTTTGGCCAGCACGACGTCCCGCTTGCACTCGAGATGCAAGTCGCTCGCGGCCCGCCGCAACGCCTCGCGGAGCAGCAGATCGACCACCCGCACCGCGCGGTTCTCGTCGTGCGGCACGGCGTCGAGAAGCGGCTGGACGCTCGCTTCGA
>DATKZW010000201.1:0-3961 GCA_035527775.1 Sumerlaeia bacterium
CTTCGTCACCGTGACGCCCACTTGGCTTCCGCCGTTCGCTGCGTCGTAGAGCGCGAACTGGAAGTCGTGATTGCCGTTGGCTTCCGCGCCGCCCGACGCCAGGTAGCCTTGGTACGTGAAGGCCGTGCCCATGGTTTCGCCCATGCCGATCGCGGCAATCGCGCACATCGCGGCAATCGCGGACAGGGTCCGTGCCGCGCACAAGGTGCGAGTCGCGCCCAGGGTGCGACTTGCGCGTGAAACCGAGATCCGGGCGGCCTGCGTCAACCTCGAACACGTGCTCTTCATCTTCGCTCTCTCCTTGTCGGACCAACTCCGGCGCTTTCCTGTCTGGCTGGATCCCGACGTAGTCAAACCTCCGTTGTGAGCGGGTCGCCGGACCAGAGCGCCTCCGCCCTGGGGACCGGAGGCCGTTCCGGAAGGCTTCCTGCCGCTCTCGAATCACCATGACACATGAGGCGGCGAGCGTCAACGTCTATCCGAGGCTTTCCCGAACCGAGGGACTTGCGCAATGCCGTTCTCACGCGTCCCCCCACCGGGTTTGTCCCGGTGGGCGCCAGAACTGAAGGCTAAGCGTGCCGCGCGGCGACGGCCCCGCCGGCGTCACTTCTTCTCGCCCAGCGTCGCGAGGTAGATGACGAATTCCTCGTCGCCGTCGAGGTCCAGCAAGGCATTCATCGCGTCGTCGTCGAAAGCGCCGATCGCGCACGCGCCGCAGCCGATCGATTCGGCCGCCAGGTACAGGTTCTGGCAAACGTGACCGGCGTCCAGATACAGATAGCGAAACCCCCGCTCGCCGTAGCGCCACTGCATGCGGCGGCGAACGGCCACCCAGACGAAGGTGACGGCGCTCGATAGAACCATCGTCTGCCCCAGGCATGCTCGCGCGGCCCTGCGCGCCAAGTCTCCTTCCGTCGAGACCTCGCCGAGCTTGTGCTCCAAGGCCAGGTAGCGGTACAAGCCCGGTTCGAGGCCCTCCACGCGGTTGACGAGCAGGTGCGTCTCGAGAGCATGGCGCGCTCCGGCCGAGGGCACGGTGCGAAGCGCGATATGATCGTTGACGACCTCGCGGAGCCCCTGCGTCGCCCAGAGAAGGTAGGCGAGATGCTTCAGCGACAGAGGCGCCGAGCCGTACTCGCGCACGCTTCTGCGCGAGGCGATCAGGTCCGCGATCTCGGGCCCGGAAGGAAACCCCTTGTGGGGCTCGGGCAGATCGCGTCGGCGCCCGCCTTCGGGAAAAGGCGTCTGCAGGGGAGGAGGCGCCACGCCGCGCTGCTGGTCCGAAGGGACCGCATATTTGAATTTCGTCTTCTCCATGAACTCAAGACCCGTTCCACGCGCCATAACCATGCTCCTTGCCGCTCAGCAGGGTGTGTGAAAGGTGTGGAACGGCCGCCCTCGGCTGTTATGCGCCTCGCGCCGCACCCCTCCAAAGCGGCGCCGATACTGCGCAGGCGCCGCCTAACCCGCGAGACTTCGGACTGGACACGAACCTCGCAATCGTTTCTCCACTACGGGAAGGCGCGCCTCCTAATGGTTGATGAGCTGACAGAAGGTGTGCATGGGATCCCGTGACGGCAGGACCCCGCCCGTTCGGTAAATGCTGCCCCGGCTCCGGGTGCCGTTTGTTGGATCGTAAATCCAATCGACGACTTGCGGCACAGCGTACCCATACGCATACGGGAATTCCGGCGTCGAATTCAGATCGGTCTTGTCGGGCCCTTCGGATTCCAGAAGCCAAATGTTGTTGGGCTGAGCCAGCGCATCTCCCGGGCCAACGTCGGCCACTCCCGATCCGTATTCGTAGGCGGGGTCGGCGGTGCCGGGGGCGTCCTGATTTGTGAAGGGATCCCAGGGGATGGACGTGATGTAGGCGACGGGGGTCGTCAAGTCGCGCAGACCGATGCTGAAATTGACATTGGCAAAAATCCACGCCATGTCGGGGTAAGTCTGCCTGTCGGTGAAATAGGCCTCGAGGGCGACGCCGATACTGCGGAAATCGCTCTTGACTCGTGAGACCTTCGACCGAACCTGCGCCTCGAGGAAATTCGGCACCGCGATGGCGGCCAGGATCGCGATGATGGCCACGACAATCAGCAACTCGATTAGGGTGAATCCCGTTTCCCTTTCCGTTTCAGACCTTCTTCTCATGTCTCGGCGCCTCCTGTTTGGGGTTCCCATTGACGGCATGTCGCATCGTCTGTTCTTGATTCCTACTGGGACCGCCTGACCCTATCCCAACGGCAATTTCACCGGCAAGGGAAAAGCGCACTTCCAGAGAGAGGCTGCTCCGGGCCGGGGGAAGCTCTCCGTCCGCGAATCTCGCGAATTCGGCGAATCCCGCTCCTGCTATTCGCCGGATTCGCGGATTCTCTGCTTCGGATCGGCGCCGCACCCCTCCAAAGCGGCGCCTATACTGCGCAGCTACGGCCTAACCCGCGAGACTTCGGATTGGACAGGAAGTTCGCAATCGTTTCTCCACTACGGAAACGCGCGCCTCCTAATGGTCGATGAGCTGACAGAAAGTGTGCATGGGATCCCGTGACGGCAGGACCCCGCCCGTTCGGTAAATGCTGCCCCGGCTCCGGGTGCCGTTTGTTGGATCGTAAATCCAATCGACGACTTGCGGCAGATTGTACCCCCTCTCATACGGGAATGCCGGCGTCAGATTCAGATCGGTGTTGTCGGGCCCTTCGGATTCCAGAAACCAGATATTGTTGGGCTGAGTCAGCGTATCTCCCGGGCCAACGTCGGCCACTCCCGAGCCGTATTCGTAGGCGGTGTCGAAGTCGCCGGTGGCGTTCTGACTTGTGAAGGGATCCCAGGGGATGGACGTGATGTAGGCGACGGGGGTCGTCAAGTCGCGCAGGCCGATGCTGAAATTGACGTTGCCAGCAATCCACGCCATGTCGGGGTAAGTCTGGTTGTCGATGAAATAGGCCTCGAGGGCGACGCCGACACTGCGGAAATCGCTCTTGACTCGTGAGATCTTCGATCGGGTCTGCGCCTCGAGGAAATTCGGCACCGCGATGGCGGCCAGGATGGCGATGATGGCCACCACGATGAGCAGCTCGATGAGCGTGAAAGCCCTGGGGCGTGGAGTCTCCTTCTGTCCTCTCATGTTCTGTCCTCTCATGTTCCGTCCTCTCATGTTCCGTCCTCTCATGGAACTCACTCCTTCCTGACCGTGCGCCCGGGAAGGCGCGGAACGGCGCGTATGTTTCAACGGGCGGATCCCGCTATCCGTTATGCGCATAATCCAGGCGCGGAAACGCGTTGTCAAGAAAAATCGCGGGTAAAATCGCGGGTGAAATCGCGCCGGGCCGGGGGAAGCTCTCCGTCCGCGAATCTCGCGAATTCGGGGAATCCCGCTCTTGCCATTCGCCGGATTCGCGGATTCTCTGCTTCGGATCGGCGCCGCACCCCTCCAAAGCGGCGCCTATGCTGCGCAGCTACGGCCTAACCCGCGAGACTTCGGATCGGACAGGAAGTTCGCAATCGTTTCTCCACTACGGAAACGCGCGCCTCCTAACGGTTGATGAGCTGACAGAAGGTGTGCATGGGATCCCGTGACGGCAGGACCCCGCCCGTTCGGTAAATGCTGCCCCGGCTCCGGGTGCCGTTTGTTGGATCGTAAATCCAATCGACGACTTGCGGCAGAGCGTACCCATACGCATACGGGAATTGCGGCGTTGAATTCAGATCGGTCTTGTCGGGCCCCTCGGATTCCAGAAGCCAAATGTTGTTGGGCTGAGCCAGCGTATCTCCCGGGCCAACGTCGGCCACTCCCGATCCGTATTCGTAGGCGGGGTCGGCGGAGCCGAGGGCGTCCTGATTTGTGAAGGGATCCCAGGGGATGGACGTGATGTAGGCGACGGGGGTCGTCAAGTCGCGCAGACCGATGCTGAAATTGACATTGGCAAAAATCCACGCCATGTCGGGGTAAGTCTGCCTGTCGGTG
>DATKZW010000202.1:0-2146 GCA_035527775.1 Sumerlaeia bacterium
AACGCCACGTGCGGCGAGTCGTGGACTTTGCCATCCGCGAGCCGCTGGCGTTACGCGGCCTGACGGCGCTGACCCACCACGACTATTACACCTACACGCACTCGGTCAACGTGGGCCTTTACGCTCTTTCCATCGCCGTCGTCCACTACAAGGGGCGTCTCGAGTCGCATGACCTGCACGAGATCGCGGCCGGCTTCTTCCTCCACGACGTAGGGAAGTGCCGGATCCGCCCCGGGATCATCAACAAGGCCGGCTCCCTCACGGAGGAGGAGTGGGAGGAGATGAAAAAACACCCTTCCTTCGGAAACCAAATCCTCAGAGAGGAAGACTGTCTCTCACCCGATATTTCCGTCATCGTCATGCAACACCATGAGCGCGCCGATGGGCGCGGCTATCCTCGCGGGTTGAGGGACGACGATATCCATCCTTACGCGCGGATTTGCAAGGTCGCCGACGCCTACGACGCCCTCACGACCAATCGCGCGTACAAGCGTGCGTCGACCCCTTTTCGCGCCCTGCAGACCATGAAGCACGACATGCACACCCAGTTCGATCCGGAGGTGTTCAAAACGTTCGTCTTGATGAAGAAGAAGAGCGAATGACCAGACGTACCGGTCCTTCGGACTTCCTCCTTCTTTCTCCCCCGCCCCACGAACCGCGCCCCTACGGACGTGGCTACTGCCTTGCGGCCCTTTGGGCCTTCCCTGGTCCGCCCAACCGCAGCGCAGGCATTGAACACTTCCGGGCGCTACGTGGCGAATCCGCATTCTGCCGCCTCGCCCGCCCCCTCGCGTGCTTTCAACGATTGCCTCTCCTTGCGTTCTCAGAGGACTTGGCCAATCTATCCTAGCCAGTCGCGTTTGATTTCCTTGAGTCCGTCGCGGATCTTCTCGAAGAGCGAGCGGTCGTCCTCCCGGAGTTCCTCGCCTTCGATTTCGGCGAACTCGGCGAGCAGTTCGTTCTGGCGGCCGGTGAGTTTGCGGGGGGTGGACAGGATGACGCGGACGTGCAGGTCGCCGCGCACGTCGGGATTGTTCGTCGAGCGCGGCATGCCTTGGCCGCGCAGACGGAAGACCCGGTGCGTCTGAGTCCCCGGGGGAACGCGAAGATCGGCAATGCCGTCAATCGTTGGGACTTGGACTTCGCCGCCGAGAGCGGCCTGAGTGAACGAGAGGGGAATCTCGCAGTAGAGGTCGTCGTCCTGACGGGTGAAGAACTCGTGGGGCTCGATCTCGAGGACGACGTAAAGGTCGCCCCGCGGGGCGCCTTCAGAGCCTGCTTCCCCTTCGCCCGCCAGGCGCAGGCGCATGCCGGTGTCAATGCCGCGGGGGATGCTGACTTTCAGTTTGGCGGTCCGGGGGACGCGCCCCTGGGCGTTGCATTTGGGGCATGGAGAGGCGATGGCGCGTCCCTGTCCGTGGCACGCCGGGCAGGTCGAGACCATCGAGAAAAACCCCTGGCTGACGCGCACTTGTCCCGCCCCGCCGCACTGGCGGCAAGTGGAAGGCTTCGTGCCGGGCTTGCACCCGGAACCTTCGCAGGCGTCGCAGACTTCGAGGCGATCGACGCTCAGGCTCGCCTCCTTGCCGTGGAACGCTTCCTCGAGGGTCAACCTGTGGAGAATCCGCAAGTCGCGACCGCGGGCCCGGGCGCCGCGGCGGGCCGTGCGCGTGGCGCCGAAAGCCCCGCCGAAGAAGGAACTGAAGAGATCGCCGAAGAGGTCGCCGAAATCGTCGAAATGATGGAAGTCGTCCCAGGAGAAATCGCCGCTGCTGAACGTGCTCTGAACGCCCCTGTGACCGTAACGGTCATAGAGCGAGCGTTTCTGCGGGTCGGAGAGGACTTCGTAAGCTTCGGCGACCTCCTTGAATCGGGCCTCGGCCTCGGGCTCTCCTCGGTTGCGGTCGGGGTGGTACTTGAGCGCCATCTTCCGGTACGCTTTCTTGACCTCGTCCGCGGAAGCGTTCCGGTCGACACCGAGGGTTTCGTAATAGTCGGGTTTGGCCATATTCAGGAGAGAAACGCGCGGGCAGGGCGCCCCCGTAGCGGCCGGAGGGACATCGCCGTTGTGTTCCCCCTGCCCTGCTCCACGGCGTCACGCCTTCAGCGCCTGGGCGCCCCGACTCAACCCGATCGAACCGGTGCG
>DATKZW010000203.1:0-4782 GCA_035527775.1 Sumerlaeia bacterium
CGATCCTGTCGGGATCGACGAGAATGCGGATCTCGCGACCCGCTTGGATGGCATAGGACTTGTCGACGCCCTCGAAGGAGTCGGCGATCGACTCGAGCTGCTTCAGCCGCTTGATGTAGGTCTCAAGGGTCTCGCGGCGCGCCCCGGGCCGGGCGGCCGAAATGGCGTCGGACGCCTGGACCAGCACGGCGACGATCGTGCGAGGCTCCTCTTCGGCGTGGTGCGCGGCAATGGCGTGCACGATGGCCGGCGGCTCGCCGTATTTCTTCGCTAACTCAGCGCCGATGGCGGCGTGGGTGCCCTCCATCTCGTAGCTGACGGCTTTTCCGATGTCGTGGAGGGCTCCCGCCCGCTTGGCGAGCTGGGCGTCCACGCCCAATTCGGCGGCCATGATTTTGGCCAGATTCGCCACTTCGATCGAGTGCTTCAGGACGTTCTGGCCGTAGCTCGTGCGGTACTTCAGGCGTCCGAGCAGGCGAACCAGCTCCGAATGGAGTCCGTTGACGCCCAGGTCGAAGGCGGATTGCTCGCCCACCTCGCGGATCGACTCGTGGACCTGCTTCTCGACCTTCTGGACCACATCCTCGATGCGGCCGGGGTGGATGCGCCCATCCGACAGAAGACTCTCGAGGGAAAGCCGAGCGATCTCGCGCCGCAACGGATCGAAACAGGACAGGACGACGGCTTCGGGCGTGTCATCCACGATGAAATTGCAGCCCGTGGCCGCTTCCAGAGCGCGAATGTTGCGGCCCTCGCGGCCGATGATGCGCCCCTTGATCTCGTCACTGGGCAAATTAACCACCGATATGGCGGTTTCGCTGACCTGTTCGGCCGCGTATTTCTGAACCGCCAGCGTGATAATCTGCCGGGCCTTCTTGACAGCCGTCTCGCGGGCTTCGCCTTCCACGCGGCGCACGAGAGCGCCGGCCTCTTGACGCACCTGCGACTCCAGATTCTCCATGAGCGCCTGCTTGGCCTGCTCGGCCGTCATGCCCGAGATCTCTTCGTAGCGCTGGGTGATCTCGTCAACTCGCTCCTGGAGCTCCTCGCGCTCCTTGTCCAGCGTCTTGCGCAGGCCGTTGGTCTCCGTCTCTTTCCGAGCCACTTCCTTTTCGCGGCCCTCGGCGGACTCCATCTTCTTGTCCAGAACGGATTCGCGCTTGGCCAGTTTCTGCTCGAGCCGTCCGATGGCCCGACGGCTGCGGCTAATGTCGTGCTCCGTGCGCTCCTTGAGCGCTCGGAGTTCCCTGTCCGTTTCCTTCTGAGCCTCTTTCTTCAGCTCTTCCGCCGAGCGCTCGGCTTCCTCGATCAGTTGCCTTACCCGGGCTTTCACCGATCCCATCCGGCGACCGGTGTGCCACATCTGGAGCACCCAACCAACAAGCGCTCCCGCCATTCCCACCACCAGACCTCCCAGATAGAGGGGTGGCATGTTCATTTGGTGTCTCCTCGTTCTTCCTCTCTCTTGAAGTAGGATGGCCATGGCCCCAAGACGGGGCCCTGGAGGTCAGAGCTTTCCAACAGTGGTATGCGTGGCGCTCTCCTGTGCGACAATGCCGAGAGAACGCCGTGAACTCCTCTAAACCAGAAACCGTCACCCCTGTCAAGCATTTATCTTGCCGTCCGGGGGTCTTCTCCGCGCATGGGCGGGGCGTCCAGAATCAAGCGCGCGTCATGATTTTGACTGCATCTGGGCGGATGAGGAAACCCGGGGGCGGTGTTCTTGACGTCCACCAGAACACCGGCATTCCCGATACCCATCGGGCATCCCAGGAACGAAGACACATCCTCCTTCGGGCCGAGACCGCAGGCCGGGTTCTGTCCCCCGGCGCGGCCTCGAGTATGGGCTCTATGTCCTTTCTAGTCAATAATCTAAGCGAATGCCCCTTCTCGGGAGAAGTGTGCGGATCCCGCGGCGATTGGGGAATCCTTGACTTTTGCCCTGGAGCCAAGGGATGATGGTCAGGTGATTGCGATTGGTCTGTGCGGACCCGGTCCCCGCCAGGATTCTGGCGGAAACGCGTTCCGCCGCCAGCGGATCGGATCGCCACTCATCGGGCTCCTTCGGGAGCGATCTCAGCCTCATGCCTCCCCGGCCACCGTCCACGACCAACCCCTTCGTCGCCTTCGTGGTACACAACCGTGACGTCGTTGTTCCGATCGGAGTGGTGGGCATTCTGCTGATTTTTGTGGTTCCGATCCACCCGATTCTGATCGACCTGCTCTTAACTCTCAGCATCGCCGGGGCGCTGTTGATCCTTTTCGTGGGCATCTACATGCTGAAACCCCTCGATTTCAGCGTGTTCCCGTCCTTGCTTCTCCTCGTCACGCTTTTCCGCCTCAGCCTCAACGTGGCCACCACCCGCAAGATCCTGCTGGACGGGTACTTGGGCCCTTTTGCCGCAGGGAGGATCATCGAGACTTTCGGCAGCTTCGTCGTACAGGGCGAGTACGTCGTGGGGGGCATCGTTTTCCTCATCCTCGTGATCATCAACTTCGTGGTGATCACCAAAGGGGCGGGCCGCATCGCCGAGGTGAGTGCGCGCTTCACGCTGGACGCGATGCCGGGCAAGCAGATGTCGATCGACGCGGATCTCAACGCCGGCCTGGTCAACGAGGAGCAGGCGCGCGAGCGGCGGGTCAACATCGAGCGGGAAGCGGATTTCTACGGCGCCATGGACGGCGCTTCGAAATTCGTCCGCGGCGACGCCATCGCCGGTTTGATCATCACCGGCATCAACATTCTGGGGGGTCTGGTTATCGGGATCTTCCGATACGGGATGACTCCGGCAGAGGCGGCCCAAACATTCACTCTACTCACCATCGGAGACGGACTGGTTTCTCAAATCCCGTCCCTGATCGTTTCGACGGCAGCCGGCATGGTCGTCACTCGGGCCGCGTCGGAGTCGACTCTGGGGGAAACCGTGACGGCCCAGTTCCTCGTGCAGCCTCGCGCGCTGGCCGTCGCGGCGGCGGTTCTTCTGGTTTTCGGCGCGGTGCCCGGAATGCCGTACTATTTCTTCATTCTCTGCGCCGCGGTGATTGGCTACGTGGCCTGGATTTCGCGCCGCTCGCAGCAAACCACGGCCTTGGCGAAGGCCGAGGCCGCGGAGGAGAAAGCGGCCCAGGCCGAGAAAGTCGCGCCCGAGACCGAAATCCTCGAATCCATTCTGACTCCCGACATGGTTTCCCTCGAGGTGGGCTACGGACTGATCCCCCTGGTTGACCAGGCCCAGTCCGGAGAGCTGCTTGACCGGATCAAATCCCTTCGCCGACAGTTCGCCTTGGACATGGGGTTCATTGTTCCTCCGATTCACATCCGTGACAACCTCGAGCTAAAACCGGGCGGGTACTCGATCCTGATCAAGGGCAACGAGATCGCCAGCGCCGAGCTCATGACCAACCACCTGATGGCCATGAGCGCCGAAGAAGAGACGGGGAACCCCTTGGGGGGCATTCTCGCCACTGAGCCCGCTTTTGGGCTGCCGGCAGTGTGGATTCCCGAGCGGGACCGCGAGCGGGCTCAAGCCATGGGCTACACGGTCGTCAATCTGGCTACCGTCATTGCCACGCACCTGACCGAGGTGCTCCGCCGGCACGCCCACGAACTCCTCACGCGCCAGGAAACGCAGGACCTTCTCAACTCGGTCTCGAAGAAATACCCGAAGGTCATTGAAGGCGTGGTTCCCGATCTGCTGGATCTCGGCAAGATTCAGAAAGTCCTGCAAAACCTGTTGCGCGAGCAGGTCAGCATTCGCGACATGCTGACCATCATCGAGACGCTGGCCGACCAGGCGGCAACGACCAAGGCGCCCGAGGTCCTCACCGAGCGCGTCCGCCAGGCTCTGGGGCGCACAATCACGCGCCAGTACGTCTCCTCAGACGGCAAGGTCCATTTGCTGATGCTGGATCAGGAGATCGAGGAAATCGTCGCCCAGGCGACCCAGCACACCGAGCAGGGCGCCACCGTTCTCGCCATGGAACCGACGACGGCCCAGCGCATTCTGGACGGCATACAGAAAGGCATGGAGCAGTTCTCCGTGCTCCAGACCCAGCCGATCCTCGCGTGCGTGCCGGCCATTCGATACCAGCTGCGCCAGCTCACGGCGAAGTTCTTCCCCAGTCTGGTCGTTCTGTCTCACAACGAGATCGCGCCCTCTACGCAGATCGAGTCGGTGGGCATCGTCAAACTGCGCGGCGCCGAAGAGGAGGCGAGAAGGCCGGCGGCGGTGTGAGAACCGCCCGATCGTGAGAATTCCCGCAAGGCGGAGTTCCTGCGCAAACGGCTTTGGGCGAGTTGAGAAGGAGGGGCGCGTTCCCGAGGGAGAGCAGTCATGCAGATCAAGAGGTTCTATGCCACCAGCGCCTGCGCCGCGATGCGCGACATCCGAAAGACTCTTGGCCCGGACGCTTTTATCTTGTCGGTCCGTCAGCTCTCTGACGCCGCATCGGAAATCATCAACGGCGGCCGCGCCCGGTTCGAAGTCACCGCGGCTCGCGAACGGCCCGAAGCCGTCCTGCGTGCGCCCGGGTCGGCGAATCGCGGTCCGGGCCGCCGCCCTTTCCAGACCCGCTCTTCCGCTTCGTCCCTTGCCGCCGCGATTCCCCAGGGCTCGTCCGCGCTTGACGCTCCCTCCGCAACCGGGGCGCCGACCCCGACAACGTGGAATCCTCCGCTCTCCTTTGGCCCCGCCGCTCGAGGGATCCTCCCTGCCCAGACAGCCGCGGATCTGCGAGAGATCATCGGGGAGCTGAAATCGCTGCGCGCGCACCTGACGGCCG
>DATKZW010000204.1:0-7334 GCA_035527775.1 Sumerlaeia bacterium
GGGCCCAGTGGGTCGCGAGGGTGTTGAAGAGTTCGTTTTCGATTCCCCAGCGTTTGTGGCCGGCCTGCCAGATCTGGCGCGAAGGCATGAGGCTTTGGGGGATCGTTGTCCGCGATGTCGCATGGGTGTTGCCTCCTTGGGGCGTCTGATATGTTACTCTATATCAGGCTTCCGAGAGAAGTCAAGGTATTTCGCGAATGCGAATTTGCTCGTCTCAGCCATTCAGTCCCGGACGGTTGATTTCCCGCGATTTGGAGAGAAAAAAATCAGAAGTTGCGGAATCGCTGAGCCGCAAGACGCCCGGAGCAGGACCCGGCAAAGGCATTCGTCCGCGCTCGACCTGCCGACCGACGGGAGGAAATGGCATCCCGTGGTGCGAGTCGCTCGCTCCGTTCCCCCGCCGCGAACACGGCCCGAAGCTCCGAGGGAAAATCGCGAAGAAAGTCTGCATATTCTCCTTGCATCAACCGAAAAGGGATGCTTCAATCGCGCATGCTCGGGCGCCGGGCAGAAACCCCGGAGAGCCAAACGCGGAGATTGCGCGCCCCGCACGCCGTTCGGTTTTCGCCCAAGCGGAGGACGGGGACTTACTACTAGCGGGAGAGGGAGACGTCGAAGATGATTACACGCCACAAACTGACCATTCTTGCCACGATTCTTTGCTTTTCGGTGGTTGCCCTCGGAGGCTGCCGTCGCGCCAAGAAGCCGAGCCCCCCGTTGCCCCCACTCACGGGGGACACGTCGAAATCGGAGGAGGATATCGGGGAGACTCCCGAGCGCGTCAGACCAACCGGAAAGGGCGGACTCGGCGACGATGGGCGGCTGGTCACGGTTTATTTCGACTTCGACAAGTCGAACATTCGTTCCGACCAGATCGATAGCCTGGGGACAAACGCCAAGTACTTGCTCGATCATCCCGATCAGAGCGTGCTTATCGAGGGCCACTGCGACGAGCGGGGCACGAACGAGTACAACTTCGCTTTGGGCGAGCGCCGCGCCAACGCCTGCAGCAGCTTCTTGATCTCCCGCGGCGTGCCGGCCAAGAACATTCAGGTGGTTTCCAAGGGCGAGGAAGAGCCGGCGACGCTCGGCTCGAACGAGGCCGCCTGGGCCAAGAACCGCCGCGCGGAATTCCTGCTCGCCGAATGAGGACCTGGCCCCAGCGGCCCCCTGCGTGGCCGCACGCCAGGTAAAACGGATACGGCACACAAGCCGCCACCCACCGGCAAACCGAGGGTGGCGGCTTTTCTTGCGCGCGCTCAGACGGCGAACGGGCGGGATTGTCTCGCGGGGAAACTCACGGATCCCCCAGCTCCCCCGCCTCGTGCAGGAGGATCGCGGCGGCCGCAAGAGCGGCGGTTTCCGCGCGCAGAATCCGCGGCCCAAGCGACCGCGCGAGAAAGCCGGCTCTTCGAACGCGTTCGATCTCTTCTTCGGTGAAGCCCCCTTCGGGGCCGATCACGGCGCAGATGGGCCTGGGGACAGGGGATCGGGCGTCAGGGGTCGGGGACCGAGGATCGGGGATCAGAGATTCGAGATCGGGGATCGCGGATTGGGGACGGAGGGACTCGCAGCGGGCCGATGGCGTTCCCGGCAAGTTCCGGGGCTTAGGCGCTTTGCCCTCCCAGAAAACGAACCGCGTTGCGTCTTCCGGCACGGCGTGGAGAGCGGCATCGAGGCAAGAATGGATGCCGACGGACATCAATCGGGCGCGGCCGCACTGCTTGGACGCCGAGATGACGATGCGATCCCAGCGCTTCCGGCTCTTGGGAGGTTCGAAGTCCGAAGTTCCAGGTTCGGAGTTCGAGGGTTGGGACTTGAGAGTCGGGGATTCATGGATTGGGGCCAGGGCTCTGGATAGGGGGCTTGCGGTTTCCCCTCTTTCGCGTTTGGAGCGCGGGACGCTTCGGGCGGCGGGAAAGAATGCCAACTCGCCAACGCCTAGCTCGACGGACTTCTGGATGAGGAGCTCGGCGGCCTTTTCCTTGAGTTGCGCCACGAGCAGAATGAGGGGCGTCAGCGGCTCGGCGTCGGAGGGGAAGGAATGGTCGATCCGGACGGACACCCGGCTTCGGCCGACCTCGGCGATGACGCCTTCGTAGAAGACTCCCTGCCCGTCAAGAAGACGGACGCGCTCGCCCGCGCCGAGACGGAGCACGTGGAGGGCGTGGCGAGATTCCTCAGGGGGAAGGTCGACGTCGAGGGGCGCGATGACTCGGGTTTCCCGCGCAGCTGCGTCGTCGCGGAACGCTCGAGCCGCGTCGGGGCAATAGAAAAGGCGCGTCGAACTCCGTCTCGGATGGTCCGGTTGCCTCTTCATGAACGGAGTTCCACGCTCCGGCAGGCGCCGCCTCGTTGATGGAGCCGGCGGGACGCTGGCGAAACGCGCCGGCAAGATGCCGGCGCTACTCCATCGCCGGGCCGAGCATCATGGACATGGCGAAGCGTTCCTGGAACTCGGGACGGCTGGCGAGCTCGACGAATTGGGTCTCTTGGGCGATCTGTTCCGCTCGGATCTTCTCGTAGCGGTTGATCAAGGCGCAACGCGCGCCTTCCAGAGCGCTGTTGCCGATGAAGTGGACCTTCTCGCGCGGCAGATCGGGCAGAAGGCCCACCCGCATGGCGTCCGCCACGTTCAGATGCGTGCCGAAAGCGCCGGCCACCAGAAAGCGATCGATCTCCGAGAGGGGAATTCCAGTCTCCTCGAGGACCATGGCTATGGCGGCCTGGACCGCGCCTTTCCCCAGCTGGAATTCGCGCACGTCCGCCTGGGTAATGACGGTGGCCGCGCGGCCGTCCCCCGCCGGAGTGAGCGCGATGGACGGCCCGCTGTCGTCGCTTCCCAGTCGGACGGCCAGGGCGGGCGGGAGCGTTCGGGCCTCGGAGCCGCCCGGGAGGGGGATTCTCCCGTTCATTCCCAGGACGCCGGTTTCCAGAAAGCGTCCGAAGATCTCGATCAAGCCGCTGCCGCAAATGCAGCTCGCGGGGGCGTCGCTTATGGTGGAGAACTCAAAGTCGGCGCCGTCGAAGAGAACGTGGTTGATGGCGCCGTCCACCGCCATTCCGCCGCAACGGATCTTGCCTCCCTCGAAGGCCGGTCCCGCCGCGCTCGACGTGGCGAAGAGACGCCCGCCGTGCGAGACAACCACTTCCCCGTTCGTCCCGATGTCCACGAGCACGCTCACGCCGCTCTGGCGACGCAGCTTCGTGAGCAGGATGCCCGCCACAATGTCGCCGCCGATGAAGCCTCCGATGCACGGAAACACATACACCGACGCCCGAGGATGAAGAGGAAGACCCAGCTCGCGCGCCTCGACCCGCACGCCGGCGCTCAGGGCGCCCGCGAAGGGCGCCTGGCCCAGGCCCGTCGGATCGATCCCCAGGAATAGGTGAGACATCGCCGTATTGCCCGCCAGCGTCATGGCGGCCAGCGTTGCGGCGTCGATGTTGCGCTTCTTGCACAACCCGACGATCAGGTCCGCGATGGCCTCGACGGCCAGGCGATGGAGCTTCTCCAGGTTCCCGCGTTCCATCTGCACGGCGTGGATGCGCGAGATCACGTCGAAACCGAAGGCCTGCTGCGGATTCCGCCGCCCCGCCGACGCGACTTTCTCGCCCGTGCGAAGATCGACGAGGACCGCCGCGATGGTGGTCGTCCCCAGGTCGACGGCCACGCCGAAACATTCGCCCGACGCGTCGCCGCATCGCACGTCTATCACCCGGCAGCCGTCCAGCGTTGCGGTGACCGGTTCGCCTTGGGATTCCGCGCGCGAGACCACGGCGGGCAGATCGCGGAGGACTTCGAGGGCGGGTTCGGGCGGTCCCGGCAGGTCCTCGGGAAGCCCGCGGCGGACTCGCTCCCAATCGCTCACCGGTTCCTTCAGCGTGGAGGGGGGGAGATCGACTCGCGTTCGCACGACCTCCGGCTCGACGACGATATCGCTTTTCACCCCCGCGTCCAGAACGTGTTCGGTTCGCATTTCCCGTTGTTCGGGCGCCCGGACCACGGCGTTCCGGACCGGCGCGGCGCAGCACGCCAGGCGGACGCCCCCGTCCCGCTCTGCGGGAGACAAGAACTTCCTCTCCTCTTCGGTGGGCTCGGGCGCCCCTTCTTCGAATTCGACCCGGCACTTGCCGCACAGCCCCCGTTCGCCGCAGGGAAACGCGAAGTCGAGGCCCGCTTCCTTCAGCGCCGAAGAAACGCGCGTGCCCGCCGCCACCTCGATCAGACGCGCGCCCGGTTCAATCCGAAGGGAAATGGAAGGTTCTCTCTCAGACATGAACAACCGGCCTCCCGGCCAAGACCGCGGCGCCCGATCTTCGAGCGAGGATTCCAGCCAAGGCTGCGACCCGGAATGCGAGTCTACACGACGGCTTCACTCGGGGGAAGAACCGCGATGGCGTCGATCTCGATCATGGCGTCCTTCGGCAGGCCCTTGACTTCGACGGTCGATCGCGCGGGGGGCCGAAAGGGAAAGTACTCCGCGTACGCCTCGTTCATCAGTTCGAAGTCGAGAAGACTCGTCAGATAGACCGTCGTTTTGATGATCGATCCCATGCTCCCTCCCGTGTATTCGAGGATGGCGCGGAGGTTCTCGAGAACTCGGCGCGTCTGGCCTTCGATGTCCGGCGCACTGATTTCACCCGTGGTCGGATCCAGGGGAATCTGGCCCGACAGGAAGAGCATGTCGCCGAGCTTGATTGCTTGTGAGTAGGGCCCGATCGCTTTCGGCGCGCCGGCACAATCTACTTCCACTCTGTCAGCCATGGGAACAACCTCCAAGGTCTGCGGCCTAGGTTGCTGAAATCCCCGCCTGTTTCGGGATCTCCACCCCGCCTTTGCCAAGGTAGTGGCGGCCTTCGGGCGAGTCAAGGGATTTTGCCGGAGGCGCCGGAGGTGAAACAAGGGGAAGTCGAGCGCATCCTTGAGCGCGCGGGTGCGCGACATGATTCAGGGTTTGCGCTTTTCGCCGCTTCTGCACGGCGGTCAGAGGTGTGGTTCCTCCTCGTCTTCTCGCGGGAAAACGCCCATCCTCCGACGCCGGACCCTCACCGGCGCGGGATCCGCCCCGGCAGGGGCGGCAGCTATCACATTTCGGGGACGGGATGCTAAATCCTGTCGTCTCCCTGAGCGAAGAGATCCATTTGCCCCTCTTCCTCGCATGGGATTCCCGCCTTCGGTCCGCGCTTCTCGCGACGCAGCAGACGCCGCAGCGTTCGCTCCAGCATCCCGACGAACGCGGGGTCCCCGCACGGCCGCCCCGTCTTCGTGCACAAGCGAATCCGCTCGGTCGCCTCCTCCTCTTGCGGCGCGGCCAGCCACTCGCGCCAGTCCGAAACCGGCCCCGGATAGGGATGGCTCGCCGAGAGAAGAGGGTCGGGCTCGCCCGCGACGTGCGCCCGCGAACGCCGTCTCTCGGTTCTCACGCAGTTCGGACCAATCGGACGGCGCACCCCGAGTCCGCGTCGTCGCGATGGGGGAGCGTTCGCAGCCATCCGTCTCGATCGATCCTTTCCGACAGACAGGCGGGAAGCCCTTGTTCCGCGCGCACGATTTGAAATGAACCGGGATGGCGCTCCAGGAACGCCGAGACGACCGCCGCGTTCTCCTGACTCGCAAAACTGCACGTTGCATAAACGAGCCATCCGCCCGGTCGCACCAGGCCCGCCGCGCGATCGAGAATCCGGCCTTGGATTCGCGCCATGCGGGCAAGGTCCGAGGGGCGAACGCGCCACCGGATCTCGGGGTGGCGGCGAATGGTCCCAAGACCCGAGCAGGGCGCGTCGACCAGCGCGCGGTCGCACGCGATGAGATCCGCGCTTGCGGGCTCGATCTCGAGTTGCGCCCACAGGTTCCCTTCCGGGGCGAGAAATCGCCGCGTCTTTGGCGGTCCCTTCTCCGGCGGCGCCGTCTCGGGTCCGATGATCCGAACCTCGACGAAGTCCTGATGGCCAAGACGCGCGAGATTCTCGCGCAGACGCACAAGGCGCTCCTCGGAAACGTCGCACGCGATCAGGCGGCCCACGCCTCGCATTGCTTCGGCCAAAGCGGCGGTTTTCCCGCCCGGCGCGGCGCAAAAGTCCACGACTGTCATCCCCGGTTCGGCGCCGGTGAACGCTGCGACCAACTGGGCCGAGGGGTCTTGGATGGCCAGTCCGCCCTTCCTGAAGAGAGGCGCGTCGACCAGCAGGCTCGCCGCGCCCTCGATCTCCACGCAGCGCGGCGCCAAGTCCGGTCGCGTCCTCGCTCGGATCTCGCTCTCGCCCAGGATTCGGGCCGCCTCCTCGGGGGAAGCGACCACCGGGTTGCATCGGGCAAAAAGCGCGGCGGGCTGGTTAAGTCGAGTAAGAGTTGATTCGAGATTCTCCCCGCCGAGCTCGAGCTTGAGAAGCCGAAGAAGCCACCGCGGCATCGAGTGGCGCACGTCGGGCGGGAAATTTGCCGCCAGGAGGTCGAGGGCGGACCTGCCGTCGGGGCGCTGGCGCAACAGCTGCTGGAGCGCCGCGTTGCAGAAGCCCGCGGCTCGGGCGCCCAGACGTTTGCGCGCGACCTCGACCGTGGCGTGCACCAGGGCATGGGGAGGAACCCGCTCGAGGTAGAAATGCTGGTAGGCGCCCAGGCGCAGAAGGTCGCGGGTGGCCGCCGGAATGCGAGCCGATTCGAAACCGTCCAGACTTGCGATCGCCGCGTCGAGGAGGCGCCGCCACCGGAGAACGCCCTGCGTCAGATCATAGGCCAACGCCCGGTCGCGCGGGTCCAGCCCCGCCCGACGCGCCAACTCGCCGAGCGTCTCCTGCGCGTCGGCCTGGCGGTCAAGGTCCACGCGGCGCAACGCGAGCCACGCCACGAGTCGCGCGTCGTCGCCCTGACCGGGCGGTCGCAATGAGCGGTGAACGGACGGGGACGGTCCGCGATTGCCCTCCCTCTGGGATGCCACAGGATTTGGCTCCAACGCAGGATTCCGCCCGCCCGCTGCGCCCTTCTCGGCTTGGGGCGCCGGGCGGAAAGGGGACAAGGGAGATCGAGTCCCGCTCGCCCCTTCTCCCGAATCTTCTCCGATACTTGGGGGAACGGCAATGATTTTGCCCGCACTCGTTTTGCCGAAGAAACCGCGCCAGCGAGGTCCGAGGCGGAATTTCCACCCGGACCGATCCGAGGCGCAATGGTCGGAGGCAAAGCGATTGCGGGCAGAATGATTGAGAGGAACAGAGGGCGGTCGACGGGCCGGCCCCGCTGGATTCTCCCAGGGGGGGTGTGGGAATTGTGGAACAGTCGCCCTCGGCTGTTATGTGCGCAGGTTCCCCCGTCTTTTTTCAAGAGTCCACGGGCAAGA
>DATKZW010000205.1:0-2077 GCA_035527775.1 Sumerlaeia bacterium
GGGCCCAGTGGGTCGCGAGGGTGTTGAAGAGTTCGTTTTCGATTCCCCAGCGTTTGTGGCCGGCCTGCCAGATCTGGCGCGAAGGCATGAGGCTTTGGGGGATCGTTGTCCGCGATGTCGCATGGGTGTTGCCTCCTTGGGACGTCTGATATGTTACTCTATATCAGGCTACCGAGAGAAGTCAAGGTTTTTCGCGAATGCGAATTTGCTCGTCTCAGCCATTCACTCCCGGACGGTTGATTTCCCGCGATTTGGAGAGAAAAAAATCAGAAGTTGCGGAATCGCTGTTTGGCGGCGCGCCTGGCGGATGAATTCCTTGAAGTCCCGCGCGATGAACTGAGGGCCGTTGTCGCTGATCAGCGTCGGCTTCTCGCGCGGACCCCCTTATTCCCGTGATGCCGCCGGTCAGAGGCGCTCTTGAAATCTTCAATCGGCGCACGTCCATGATGACCTCCGGTCGCGTCGCGACGTTCTCGTCAGGGGAAAACGGGGTTTCCTGGAAACGCCGCCTGAAAACCCACATCTATGTCGCGCACCCTTGAAGCGGAGGTTTCCCCTCGTTGCGCGGAAGTCGCCGCGTGGTTTGCTCGGCCGGGCCGGTTTTCGGCGCGGGCAGTCAGGCTGAAGTCTGAAGAACGAACGGCGAGGTCAGGACTTCTGTTTCAGGAGGGCGCGGGCTTCTTCGGTCATGCGCAGACTGCAAAAGGCCTCGCCGCACATGGAGCAGTAGTTGGCGCGTTTCTCGTTTGCGGCGGGCAGGGACGCGTCGTGATAGGCGCGGGCGGTTTCGGGGTCGAGGGCGAGGGCGAAGTGGTCGTCCCAGCGGAACTCGGCGCGGGCGGCGCTGATGGCGTCGTCGCGGTCGCGCGCGCCCGGGATCCCCTTGGCGAGGTCGGCGGCGTGGGCGGCGATCTTGTAGGCGATGACGCCTTGCTTCACGTCCTCGAGAGCGGGCAGCCCGAGGTGTTCCTTCGGCGTCACATAGCAGAGCATGGCGGCGCCGTGCTGGGCGATGAGGGCGCCGCCGATGGCGGACGTGATGTGGTCGTAGCCGGGCGCGATGTCGGTGACGATGGGCCCGAGCGTGTAGAACGGCGCGCCGTCGCAGACCTCTTGCTCGCGCTCGACGTTTTCGGCGATCAGATGGAGCGGGACGTGGCCGGGCCCCTCGATCATGGTCTGCGCGTCCGACTCCCATGCGACGCGGGCCAGTTCGCCGAGGGCGTCGAGTTCGGCGAACTGCGCTTCGTCGTTGGCGTCGGCCACGCAGCCGGGCCTGAGGCCGTCGCCGAGGGAGAAAGTCACGTCGTAGCGCTGCATGATCCGGCAGACGTCGCGGAAGTGCGTGTAGAGGAAGTTCTCCTGGTCGTGGAGGAGCATCCATTTGGCGAGGATCGCTCCGCCGCGCGAGACGATGCCCATGTGGCGGCGACACGCCAGCGGGACCATGCGTTGCAGGACGCCGGCGTGGATCGTCATGTAATCCACGCCTTGGCGCGCCTGCGCCTCGATCACGTCGAGAAGCAGATCAATGCCGAGATCTTCGACCCGCCCCTCGACGCGGGCCATGGCCTCATATATCGGGACCGTGCCGATGGGGACGGTCGAGGCGCGCAGAATCGCTTCGCGCGTTTCGACGATGGCGGGGCCGGTGGAGAGGTCCATCACGGTGTCGGCGCCCCACCGCACCGCCCACCGCATCTTCTCGACTTCCTCCTCGAGGGACGAGGCGAGGGGCGAGCTGCCGATGTTGGCGTTGATTTTGACGCGAAAGGCCTTCCCGATGACGATGGGATCGGCCTCGGGATGGCGGACGTTGGCGGGGATGACGGCGCGTCCGGCGGCGACCTCGTCGCGGACGAATTCGGGAGTGCGACTCTCCTTTTCCGCGACGCGGCGCATCTCCCACGTGATCTCGCCGCGGCGCGCGGCGCGCATCTGCGAGAGATTGCGCGTCGCCGCGTCCCCCGCCGCGGCGAGTCTCTCCCGGATGGCGTCCTCGCGAGTTCGACTGCTCGTTTTCATTTCACCGTCTTTTCCCTCAGCATCCGACGGCCTTTTCCCGGCCCGAACCGAT
>DATKZW010000206.1:0-3484 GCA_035527775.1 Sumerlaeia bacterium
GCTCCATGCGAAGCGGCCTGCGCGGCATGGAAAACGAATTTCTGAAGGTCGAGATCCAAGACAACGGCGCCCTCACCGTCGCCCACAAGGAGACCGGCCGCGTCTACAGGAACCAAGGCATGTTCCTGGACGAGGGCGAACGCGGCAATCCCTGGCAGCATTTCGCGCCCGTCCACGATCGCGCCTACACGACCGCCAACGAGCGTCCCGAGATCGCCCTCGTGCGCGACAACGGCCTCGAGACGGCCTACGAGGCGCGTTTCGACTGGCGCCTTCCCGAGTCACGCGACGACGCGCGCCAGTCGCGCAGCCGCCGCATGAAGAGCCTGCCCATCACAAACACTATCACCCTGCGCAAAGGCCAGCCGTGGGTCGAGATATCCACCGAGGTCGACAACCAGATCGAGGACCACATGCTCCGCGTCCTCTTTCCGTCGGGCGTCCAAACCGACACGGTTCGCGCTCAGGGCCAGTTCGACGTCGTCAAGCGCAGCATCCCGATCCCCGACATGAGCCGCTACGTCGAGCCGTACCATCCGGTGTTTCCGATGAATTCCTTTGTGGACATCTCCGACGGCGAGCGCGGGCTGGCTGTCATCAACGAAGGTCTGAAGGCGTACGAGGCGATGGACGACGCCGACCGCACGATCGCCGTCACGCTCTTGCGCTGCTTCCCGCTCCAGATTTGCGTGATTGAGATGGAGGACTACAGCGAGACGGACAAGGGCTCCCAGTGCCTCGGACGGCACGTCTTCCGCTACTCGATCATGCCCCACGCGGGAGACTGGGAGAAGGGCGGGGTCTGGCCGGCGAGCGAAAAGCACAACGGCCACTTGCGGATCGCCCAGATCGGGACGCACCCGCACGGCCATCTCCCCTCGAGCGGCTCGTTCCTCGAGGTTGACCCGCGCCTGCACGTCAGCGCCGTCAAGCGAAGCGAATCGGGCGCGGGGTGGATCGTGCGGCTCTTCAATCCGAGCGACGATCCGATCCGAACGACGCTGCGCCTGAACGGCGGATTCCGCGAGTTGGAGAAAACGCTCTCGCCGGTCGAAGCGATCCAAGTTGAGCAGAAACTCCCCGGCGCGTCGGACCGGCGCTGGGCCGCTGCCCGGATCGTGAGTCTCGAGGAAGTCCCCCAGGAGGATCTCGAACTGACCGAGGCCGGCGCGGTCGAGTTGGAGATCGCGGGCAAGAAGATCGTGACCGTGGAGTTTCTGTCGCGCGTTTAGCGCCGCGAGCGGCCCTTCCTCGCTATCTCCTGAATTCGCGCGCCGTTCCCCTTGGGACCTATCTCAAAACCCATGTCCCATCTGGGCGCCGCGCCCAAGCGGGAGCTTGGGCGACAACGGCGGAAATGGGCGCCCGAACGAGTTTGGGCATGGCGCCCGCTGATCTTCTGGGAATTCCTGGAGGCGGGGCGGACAGCCCTGCGCCGGGTCTTGACCTCGGCGGCGCCGACCTGTAGAATGGTTCGTGAGTAGGCCAGGACTTGTCTTCACGACGGGGAATCTTATCCCAATGGCGCGCGCCTTGCGATCACCGGCGCCAAGATCATCTTCGATGTGGAGACGGCGAGCAGCTGGTCGCTGCGGTGGTTTAAAACACACAAGCCTGCAGAGGGCAGCCAACTCGAAAGCACGGACGCGGTTTCGGACGGCGGCGACGGTAGCACGGACGGGAACCTTACAGTCACCGTGCCAGGTGGCTTCAGTTGGGACAAGGCCCTAGTCCTGACGAAGGTGACTCCGACACCCACACCAACGCCATGATAGGAGGCTGTGAGAGATGGGAACAGGCCGTGAGAGAGCAAGGCATGCTTCGGGTGCGTAGGCAACGCGTCAAGACCAAGGGGCCTGCCACGGGCGGCACACTGTGGTCGGCCAGGGAGGCTCAAGTATGAGTCGGCTCGCCTGTCAGAAGTCGGGGTGTAACAGGAAGGCATCTGCCGTGTGGTGGAGTGTAGGCCTTCTCTGGCTGTTGACAACCCCTTTGTCCGCGTGGAGACCTTCCGCGGAATTGGCCTCGCCCAATGAGGAAACCTGGGGGTTCTTCGGGGCCGCCGTCAGCGGGGTTCCGGACACAAACAAGGATGGCCATGGGGATGTGGTTGTCGGAGCCTTTGGTGAGGGTCACGTCAATACAGGCCGTGCGTATGTCTTCGATGGAGCAACCGGCGCTCTTCTCCGTGTGCTCCTCTCTTCGGGGGTCGAGAACGGCATGTTTGGGAGTCATGTCTGCGGCATTCCCGACATTACCGGCGACGGGTTGGGAGACCTGGTGGTTGGAAGGGTCGGGATCCTCGACATTCTCGATGGGGCGGACGGCGGCCCTCTGCGTTCTGTTGTCGCGCCGAACCCGGGGTCCAGCGGATCCTTCGGATACCGCTTCTGCACTGTTCCCGATCTGACAGGGGACGGACGCTGGGACATAATCGTTGGCGCACACGAAGCTGATCTCGGTCCAAGCCTTGAGGATGCGGGGCGGGCGTACGTCATCAGCGCGGCGACGGGTGAGTTCCTTCAGACGCTGACTTCTCCAGAGGCTTGCACGAACGGACACTTCGGGATCGCCGTTTCCGGGGTGGCTGACCTTAGTGGAGACGGCAGAGGGGATCTCATCGTGTCTGCAACGGGGGAGTCCGGCGGTGCCGGTCCTCAGGGCTCTGGCCGGGTCTTCGTCTTTGACGGCGCCACCGGTGCGCTGCTCCACACCCTCGCATCGCCTCACGAACAGGAACGGGGGTGCTTCGGATCGTCGGTCTCCGGGATTCCCGACGTCAATGGCGATGGAAAGGGAGATATCGCTGTGGGGGCGAGCTATGAGCGGCTTGCCTCGGGGTATGACGAAGGCGGCTGCGTATATGTCTTCGACGGAGCAACGGGGGCGCTTCTTTGGGCTCGGGCTTCGCCGAATCCGCAGGCAAAAGGGCGTTTCGGCACTGCCCTCGCCGGCCTATCCGATGTCGACGGGGACGGGCGCGGCGACCTGGCTGTTGGCGCACACTACGAGGACTCGGGAGTAGGCGCCCAAGATGTCGGACGCGTCTACGTTCTCAACGGGTCCACGGGCGTGCTCATCGCAGCCTTGGCCTCGCCGAACGAGCAGAGCTCGGGCTACTTCGGCATTTCGCTGTCGTCTGTTCCTGATGCGGACGGGAACTCCTTTGGGGACATGGTTGTTGGGGCGATCCACGAAGAACCCGCCAACAGCCCTGACGGCGCCGGCCGCGCCTACATCTTCTATCTTGGCCCCGAGACGATCACAACGTTGATTGAGTCGTTCTATCATCTTGTCCTGGGTCGCGCTCCGGAGGATGGCGCGGTGGATGCCTGGAAGACGGGCTACTTCGACTACGCCGTGGCCATGAACGTGGACGTGCGGTTCGCGCCGCGGGAGATGGGGAGGCTGTTCTTTCTCTCCGACGAGTACGCGTCCCGCAGCCGCACCAACGAGCAGTTCATCACCAACTGCTACTGGGCCT
>DATKZW010000207.1:0-3593 GCA_035527775.1 Sumerlaeia bacterium
CGGGGGGC
The DNA here is from genome assembly GCA_035527775.1 of Sumerlaeia bacterium. Lineage (GTDB taxonomy): Bacteria > Sumerlaeota > Sumerlaeia > UBA8349 > UBA8349 > DATKZW01. The sequence continues at coordinate 9 of DATKZW010000207.1, forward strand.
AGGCGATCTTGGCCGCGGCCAGAGCAGCTTCGGTCTTCAGGGCGTCGTCGTCCAGGTACGGCGCGACGACGTCCAGGGCAAGGAGGCTTTGCACGTCGGCCAAGGCGGCCAGCACGAGCTTCTTTTCCTCGGGACGCTCGATGGCGGCTAGGGCTTCATCATACATGCGGGCTTTTTTCACCGGAGGAAGATCCCCCTCGCTGACGATGCGCACGTAACCGCGGACGGCGAGGACGCGGTGCGTGAGTTTCTCCGCGCTCCGAATGACGCTTAAGAGCTCGCCGGCGGCGCCGGCGTCGGGCCAATTCGTCAGCGCGCGCACCGCCGCCTCCCGCACGTTCTCATCCGAGCTTTCCCGCTCGGCGTGAACGGCCTCCAGAGCGTCCTGACCGCCCAGGCGGCCCAGAGGATCGAGGAGGATTGTCTTCTGGTCGGCCCTTGCGGTCTTCAGGGCCGCCAGGAGGGCGCGCGTGCGGGCGACGGGATCGCTGATTTCCTTGCCGGCGGCGACGATGGCGTCCTGCGCCATCTTGCGTTCATCAGGGTTTTTCAGTTCCAGGAGGAGGGCGACAAGGTCGGGTTGGCGTTCTCCGCTCGCGACGGCGCGGAGGCCCTTGAGCGCCGCCGTGCGCACCTTCTCCTCGTCGCTTCGGGCCGCTGAGATGAACAGATCGTCATGTCCCTTGGACTCGCGGTGAACGAGCATTTCGAGAACCGCCACTTTCCCCGCGACGGAAGAGTTCGGAAAAGCTTCGGCCACGGCGGGGGTCACGCCTTCGCCGGGCAGACGGAGAATCGCGGCCTTCGTTTCCGCGACGTCGTCTTCGTTGTCCGTTTGCATGACGGCCAACAGGCGAGGGAGAGATTCCTCGCCGCCGACGCGGGCCGCCGCCGCGATTGCCGTCCGGCGCACCTGGTCGTTCTCATTCCCGATGGCTTCGATCAGCGCGGGCAGGGCCCCCTTGTGGCCTCGCCGGCCCAGCATGGCGATAATCTCGCTTTGCCGAACGGGGTCGGCGCCCTCGAGCGTCTTGACCCATCTCTTGGTGGCGCGGCTTCCGGGGATCTTGTCGGCCAGAGCGAGGGCGGCTGCGCGAAACTCCTTGTCGTCGTCGTCGACGGCGGCCAGGAGATCGCCAAGAGCATGCCGGCCGCGAGCGGCGACGAGCGTGCTCAAGGCGGCGCACCGCACGTGGGTCTCGCGGGGCGAAACGCGCGTTTCCAGCAGGTCGCGGCAGATCTTGGCGGACTGTCTCTTCTTCCCTTCCTCGACCAAGCGTCTCGCGTACAGAAGGTAGTGGGCCGTCGCTCGCGTCCTTTCGTAGGAGGACGACACCGCTACGGCCTTTGCCAGGACGGGGGCGGCGGAGGGATCGGCGATGTTGGCGATGGCGTAGAGAGCGGCTTGGTGTGTGTTCATATCGCTGCTCTCGGCATAGGGAATGAGTTTCTCCGCGGCTTTCTCGCAGCGCAGCACGCCGAGCGCCTGGATGATGGTGACCCGGTTGCCGTCCTCGACGGCGGGAAGCGCCTTCGTGAGCGCGGCGGCCGCCGAGGTCGTGCGGATGGCAAGAAGCGCTTGGGTCGCGGGCTCGCAAAGACGCTCGTCGATGAGGAATCCCGCGAGGGGCGCCACGGACTCTTCTCGCCCCGCCACCTGAAGTTGCTGGATCAAGAAGGCCTGCACTTCTTTGTCGGCCGGGCGCCCCAAGGCCCCGATGAGGGTCTCGGCGAACGCCTTGCGCTCGGCTTCCGCGCCCGACCGCGAAACGTGCTTCGCGAGTCCGCTCAAGGCGTAGCGCGCCTTCGTGTCGTCTCCCGTCCCGGGCGGGACGAGGAGATCGCAGATCTCCCGAATGCCTTCGGGGCCGAGCTGCATGAGTTGGGCGCAGGTCTCTTGCCCTTCGGCGACGGTTTGCGCGGGGAGTGTCTCGAGGAGAGCGTTCACCCGCGAACCGGCGCCGAGCGCCGCAAAAGTGGAGAGCGCCACGCACAGCGCCAGACACGTTGCCGCCAGAATTCGTTTTCCTTGACTCATCATTAGCCGTTCCTCCGAATGAAAGGGATCCGAAAAGGACTGCTTTTGCCCCGGGTCCTGCAGGGCCATCTTCCTTGTTTTTTTCTCACAAATGCCACGGCGCCCGCATCGGCTGATCGATCAGGCGGTTCGCCCCTTCGTCGTCGATGAATTCCTGCTTGTCCGGGTCGAAGCGCAGGTTCCTTCCGAGGCGCACGGCGACCGCGGCCAGGTTGACGATCGTGCAGGAACGATGGCCGTTCTGTTCGTTCAAGGCGAATTTCCGCCGCGTGCGGACCGCTTCGTGGAAATCCGTGAATTGCGGCTCGGGTTCGGGGAAGGCGGCTAGCTTCTTCTCCAGGTTCGGAATGTCGGACTTGAAGCCGCGGAACAGCTTGCCGCCGGGGCCTTCCACGAAGGGCACGTTCGGATCCTTTCCCTCGCCGTCGAGGATGATCTCACAGCCGTCGGCGTACCTCAGGACTATGCGCCGCCACGATCCGGCGGCGTCGGGATGCTGCTGGGGAGCGTCCACTTCGACCTCGACGGGGCTCGTGTCGTCTTTGTTCAGGATGTACTGGACCGGGTCCAGGTAATGCATGCCCATATCGCCGAGGCCGCCGGCGTCGTAATCCCAGTAGCCGCGGAACGAGCCATGGACCCGATGCGGATGGTAGGGCTTGTAGGGGGCGGGTCCGAGCCACATGTCGTAGTCGAGCTCGAGCGGCACGGTCTGCGGCGTCAGATTCGGTCTGCCGCTCCAGTAGAATTTCCAGTCGAAACCGGTCGGGCCGCCGACGGTGGCTCTCAAGGGCCAGCCGAGCATGCCGCTGTCAACGAGCTTCTTGACCGGCGCGGCCGTCGAGCCGAACCCGTAAAGGCCGCCCTCGAACCGAAACCAGGTGTTGAGCCGGAACATGCGACCGTTTCTCTGAACGGCTTCGACCACTTTTTTCCCTTCGCCGATCGTGCGCGTCATCGGCTTCTCGCACCAGATGTCCTTGCCCGCTTCGGCTGCGGCTATAGAAATCAGTGCGTGCCAGTGCGGCGGGGTTGGGATATGCACGATGTCGATATCGGGGCGCGCGAGCACTTCGCGGAAGTCCCGGTAGCCTTTCGCGTCTTTGGCGGGGGCCATCTTCAGCGCCTGCTTGAGATGGTTCTCATCCACGTCGCAAACGGCCAGGAGCCGCGAGCCGCCCAGGCCCACATGCCCTCGTCCCATGCCGCCGACGCCGATGACGGCCTTGGTGAGCTCATCGCTGGGCGCCGTGTAGCCCGGCCCCCCGAGCACGTGCCGCGGCACGAGGACAACCGTCGCGGCCGCCGCAATGGTTCGACGGAGGAATCTCCGCCGGCTGATCGATCCTGTCTTCCCCATGGTCTTCTCCCGTCGCTTGGTGAAATCCCTGTCTTTGAGAATGAGAACGGGCGGGGCGCCCGAGAATCACACTCCAGCCAACCGGTGAAGACACGCGCGCCCCCGCGCACGGACCCCGTCCGCGGCACCTTGCCGAAGTCAAAGGGCCTCCTCACCATCGGATGGTGGGCGTGAGTCTGTCAAGAGA
>DATKZW010000208.1:0-4099 GCA_035527775.1 Sumerlaeia bacterium
CCGGCTTACGCTGGAGTCGCGGTCGATTCCGGCGCCGCGACCTCGCGTTTCTCTCACTGCCTTTTCGAGTACGGCCCGGTGCGCGACGAGTCGGCCGTCAGTACAATCGCGGACTGTCTTTTCGATCACACAGGGGGGCAATTCAGCCTCTATGCCCCCAACGGCGCGAATCCCATCGTGCGGTGCACGGCGCAGTTCAACCGCGACCCGACCTTCGCCGGCGGGCACGGGATCGGCGCCGGCACCAAAGGCCTGGCGAACTGCGTCGCCACGGGCAACTTGGGAATCGGCCTCATAGGGGGAACCCTCGAGGGATGCGTGGCGCAGGAAAACGACGGCCACGGGATGGTGTGCTTTTCCATCGCGCGGCTCTGCCGCGCCGTGAAAAACGGCGGTCGCGGCATCCACTCGTTCGGGAACGTGGAAGAGTGCTTTGCCGCCGGAAACGGCCATGGAGACCCCTCGATCGGATGGGGGATCCGGGCGAGCGATCGGGTGAGCTCGTCGAGGGCTGTCTCCAACTACCACGGAGTGCAGGCCTCGGGGGTCGAGGGAACGACGGCCATCGGAAACGGCCCCCCAACCGCCGGGGATCCCCCCGGGATCGGCATTCAAGCGAGCGTGACGACGCGGTGTCTGGCCATCGAGAATCATGGAGTTGGCGTCGAATTGATGGCTTCGACCGCGATCATTGCCGTTGCCGATTGTTACATTGTCCGCAACGAGCAGGGCCTCGTTTTGGCCGGCGACCAGGAGGTCGCGCGATCGCGGATTTCGGAAAACGAGGGCGACGGAGTTGCGTCTGGAGTCATCCTGTCGTGCGTCGTGGACCACAACGCCGGTGATGGCGCGGTCAGCAGCGCCTTTCTCTCCAACAGCTGGGTGGTTGGCAACGGGGGCTGGGGCGTGCGCGAACCGGACCGGTCCTGCTTTCTCAATACTTGCCGGATCGACGCGAACGCTTCCGGCGGCGTTCTGCTGCCGCCTCAATGGACGGCGCGGGTGCAGGAGTGCACCGTCGAAGGCAACGGCGGCATCGGGGTCGATGCCGTAAAGGGCCTGCTCGATCTCACGGCGGGCATAGGCGTCTCTGGATCCACGATCATCAACAACAAGAGCTTCGGCATTCGCTCGGTCAACGTCGAAGACAGCAACATCTATGGCAACCAGGGAAGCATATCCCTGAACGACAGGCTGACAACCGGAGTCGACTACATCGAGGAACGGAGTGTTGTCGGGCCCATTACCCCGGCAACCCGGGGGTGGGATTGCTTCTGGGGGGGGAAAACCGCGAACGAGATGCTGGAGCAGACTGTGCCTCCGCAGGCGTGGCCTCCCGACCCCGTGGACGTGCCGGACGGCGTCATCAACGTGCGCGCCATCTTCGATCACAAGGACGACAACACGAGATCGCTGGTCGACTTTTGGGGCGGCGGCGCCCCCGGTCCCAACATGGTCGAGTTGTTCCCTCCCGCGGAACCCGACAATAGCCCCCCCCCGTTCCTTCGGCGCGTAACGCCAAATCCCGATCGGGCCGTGGGCGCCGGTCCAACGACCTTCACCCTCGAGTTCAGCCAGGACATGAAGATCACTGGGTCGCTTTCCGTGACCTTCGGTTCCACCTCGCCGTACATCCAGCATGTCGTTCGACCCCGGCCCGCGCTGGGGCTGGGATCCGGTCCCGGGTGGAGGGACTCGAGGGTCTGGCAAGGATGGTTCGTGATTCGCGATGACACGGGGGACGGGCCCCAGCACATCCGCGTGGCGGGCGCTGAAACCCTTGACGGCCGCCCGATGCCGGCGGATTCCGGGAATCGGTTCGACATCGATTTGGTGGGCGGGCTATGCGCCAACAACGGTTTGGCCAGCGCGCTGGCAACCACAAACATGTACCTGGAGTGGGGCCAAAACGGCAAACCGGCGGGAGCGCAAGGCTACAATGTGCGGCGCAGCGCCACGGGCATGCCTGGAAGCTATTCCAAGGTGAACTCCTCTTTGATTGGCGCCCCCTCCGAGGGAAATGTATCGCACAATGATCTGAGCGTCGGCCCCGGAACAGCCTATTTCTACACCGTCGATCTCGTCGACGCCGGCAGCAACTCCATCCAGTGGACGCCCCCCTTCGTTGGCATTACGCCCGGCGATCCCTGGACCCCCACGCCGGAAGTGACCGCCACGCCGACCCCCACGCTCACTCCGGCGACAACCCCCTCCCCGACGCCCGAAGGGACGGCGACGCCCGCATTCACTTCCACCCCGACGCCCACGCCTCCCGTGACTGAAACGCCCACTCCGGATGTGACGCCTACGCCTACGATCAGCCCCATCCGGCAACTGATCATCAGTTTCTACAACATCATCCTCGCTCGCGATCCCGAGCCGGGCGCCGTCGAGGCCTGGGAGATCGGCTACTTCGAGTACGCCGTCAGCTTCAACATCGACGTCCGCTTCATTCCCCGCGAGATGGCGCGCCTGTTCTTCCTCTCCGAGGAATACACCAACCGAAGTCGCACGAACGCCGAGTTCATCACCGATTGCTATCAGGTGTTTCTTGGCCGAGCGCCGAGCCAGATCGAGCTCGACAACTGGCTCGGTGGGGTCTGGAATCGCGCGCAGGTGATGACCGTCTTTTCGGAGTCGGAGGAATTCGCGAACCGCATCCAGGCGATGTACCCGCAGTACGGCGGCGACCCGACGCGCAACTTCGTCACCACGATGTACGTCGGCCTGCTCGACCGATTGGTGGACAGCGCCGGGCTGGAATATGCGGCGGGCCTGTTCGAGGTGGCGAGGCTGCAAGGGGGGATCGAGGCCGTCCGCGCCCAAGCGAAACAGATGGGACGCGAAGTGATCGTGTCGCCCGAGTTCCTGTCGAAAGACCCGACGAACGAAGGCCGCGTGGCGCGGCTCTACCGCGCTTTCCTCGGCCGATTCCCCAACGATTCCGAGATCGCTTACTGGTCGGGTCTCCTGGACGCGGGCGCCCGGACGCCCAACGATCTCATCGACCTCTTCGCCGAAGCGCCGGAGTTCACGAACCGCCTGGAGGAGTTCTTCTAGGAGCTTTTTCCAGAGGGGCATTGCGGCCCCGCAGCCGTCGGGGCCCTGGGGGTCTGGACATTTTGAGCGGCGGGGCGATGCCCCTGCCCTACGCCTTATTCAGCGGTTACCTTCTTTTTTCCTCCGAGTTCCTCGTCGAGTCGTTCCCGGAGGAACTCCGCCCACCGCTGGAAGCTCTCTTTCGCGAAATTCCACTTGTTGTAGGTCTGGCGCCACTTCAGACGTCTGCCGATCCGTCTTTCCACAAAGGCGGCCAGAGGTTCGCCGGTCAGGGAGTCCTGCAGTTCCGTCTCGATGGACACGACCCGCAAGTCGATGGGGACTTTGGCGGGAGCGGGCGGAATCACCTTCAGGATCGGTTTGGCCGGCCGGACGTTGGTGAGCGCCAGCCGAACGCGCAAGACTCCCGGTCCGGGATCGCCGACGATGGGATACGCCTCCTGAAGCGCCAGAACCGTTGCCAGATGAAGATAACCGATCAGGTCCTTCAGGTCGTCCGTTTGGGTTTTCCCGCTCTTGACTTTGGGGTGATAATAGACGAGCGCCGGATCGACCATGATCCGCGAATACCGGCTCATCTCGGCTTCGGGATCCCGGAAAGCCATCCGGCCCTCCTGCCCGGGAAGGGCGCGAAGCCGCGAATAATCGCTCAGGAAACCGGCCGGAGCGTTGCGCTTCATCGCGCAGGCCGACGCCGCAAAGGCGGCGGCGAACGCGAGGAAAAGCGAGAGACGACGAGGTTGTGGGAAACGGCGGGCCATCCTCTTCTCCTGGACAGCTTAGGCCCTTTGGGGCGCTTCAGAATCGCTCTCGCCCAAGCGACGCCAGTTTCTCGGCGATGGCGCGGACGTGGTCGGGACCGGAGCCGCAGCAGCCGCCAATGAAGCGCGCGCCCGCCTTGAGGAGGGGCTCGACCGCGTCGGCGTAAGCTTCGGGCGGCGCGCTGTAGACGACGTTTCCGTCCGGCCCAACTTCCGGAAGCCCGGCGTTGCCCTTGATCCAGACGGGCAGATCCGACCCGCAGGCGGCGAATTTCCCG
>DATKZW010000209.1:0-2085 GCA_035527775.1 Sumerlaeia bacterium
AGAAGTGATCCTGAGCACCATGGGCAGCGACGTTGTTCTGACGATCAATGAGGCGATCCAACATTACGTCGAGATTGCTCTGGCCGAACAGGTGGAGGCCTTTGAGGCCCGGGGAGGCGTCTGTGTCGTTCTGGAGGTCGGCACTGGCGCCGTCCTCGCCATGGCCTCCAATCCCACCTTTGATGTGAACGAACGGGGCGAGGCGCCTGCGGAGCGCCTGAAGAACCGGTGTCTGGTAGACGCGATCCCGCCGGGGTCGGTCATGAAGGTTTTCACGTCAACGGCCCTTATCGAGCGCAACAAGATGTCCCCCTACGAGGAGATTGACTGCCACGAGGGGCGATTTGTCTTTCCCATGCCGGGCGGCAGGGGGTATCGGGTCAAGGACAGTCACGCCATGGGGCGAGTCCCGGTTCTCGAGGCTTTCACCGAGTCGAGCAACGTGGCCTTCGCCACCCTCGGACGCCGGCTTGAGAAACAGGAGCTTTTCGACCAATGGAAAGCCTTCCGCTTTGGGGAACGCACGGGGATCGACCTGCCAGAGGAAGAGCGTGGCATGATGCGTCCCCTGCAAAAATGGGACGAATACTCGCGCGTGTCTTTGCCCATCGGCTACGAGATCGGGTTGACGCCGATCCAGGTGGCGGCGGCGATGGCCGCCATCGCCAACCGAGGCGAATACGTCAGACCGCACGTTCTCAAGGAAATCCGATCGCCTCGCAATGAAGTGCTTCGGCGAGTCAAGCCGGAAGTCCTCGGCCGTGTGTGCTCGCCGCAAACCGCCGAGATCGTTCTGGGAATGATGGAACGGGTCGTCCTCGAGGGCACGGGCCAACAGGCCGCACTGCCGGGGTACCGGATCGGCGGCAAAACGGGAACGACGGTGAAGACCGACACCGCGTCCTCGGGCGAGGATTCCGAGGAGAAACGCTATTACGCCTCTTTCCTGGCCGTTTTGCCCGTCCAGGCGCCTCGGCTTGTTATCTATTGCTGGATCGACGAACCAAGCATCCGGTGGGGAAGCCAGGTCGCCGCCCCTCTCTGCCAGAAGGTGGCGGATCACGCGACGCGGATCCTGGGCATCCGACCATCCGAAGTCATCCCCGCCGTGGCGGACGCGGAGGAAATGGATCCGGGCGCTTTCCCGGATCGGATCGCCGGCGCCCGAAACGCCGAACTGGCCCTGCCCGCCCCGCATGGCGTGGAATTCACGATGCCGGACGTGACGGGCTTGACGGCGCGCGAGGCGGCCGAGAAGCTGCACCGTCTGCAGATCGACGCGCGGTTGGCGGGCTGGGGCGTTGCCATTCGCCAGCAGCCCGCGCCGGGGGACGCACTCACGGGATCCAGGGCCCTGGTCATCTTCGGCCCGCCGAACTAGGGCCGGCGGGGTTTTGCACTCCAGCGTTGCCGAGGCGCTCATGTCAGCAATCTCGCGAAGAGACCACGAATCGCTAGAAGCGCCCAATGGCTCTGGCATGGAACCTTCCTCCCCAGGCGGCCTTCGATCGGGGAGCGCGCCGAAGGCGGACCGGGTCCGTGCTGGCGGGCTGGTCCACCCGGCCACGTTGGGGGATCTTTTCGCGGCGGCGGGGATCGGCCTTCCCCCAGACGTCAATGGCGAGATTGCGATCGGCGGCCTCGTGGACGACTCGCGGCAGGCGGCGCCGGGCTTCGCATACCTTGCAGTCCGGGGCGAAGCGACCGACGGACATCGCTTCATCCAGACGGCGCTCGAGCAAGGCGCCGCCGTTGTCATCGCCGAGCGCGTTCCGGAGGGAGTCGACGCTTCGAAGGTCGTTGTCGTGGAGAACACGCGGGCCGCGCGCGGTCTCTTGGCCCACGCCTATTGGGGACGCCCTTCGGACGTCATGACCATGGTCGGGGTGACGGGCACCAATGGCAAGACCACGACGGCATACCTCATCGAGTCCCTTCTGCGCCAGGCGGGTCGCCGTCCGGCGCTCTTCAGCACGGTGGAGTATCGTTTCGGCGAGAGACGGCAGCCGGCGCCGACCACGACCCCCGGCGCCTTCCAGCTGGCCCGAGCCTTGGCGGAGACCCGCGCCCTCGGGGCGGACTCCG
>DATKZW010000210.1:0-3507 GCA_035527775.1 Sumerlaeia bacterium
TGCGGCCGTCGCGAGGGAGCGAGACGGGGCGCGAGCCGGGACCCGTGCGTCTCTGAATGCCGGGCCAGGGGCTGAGAAGGCGCAGGGTCGCATCGGCGGTCGCCGTGACCTCAATGCCGGTCGCCTCGCCGTTTTTCTGCTGGGCCGAAACGAGGAAGCCGCCCTGGGCGCGCAGATTGCGAAACCGGGCGTCCTTGTCCTTTGGCCATGCGGGAAAGACGCGAATAATGTCGCCCACGCTCTGCATGAGAAGTTCCGAGACCGCCATCGAAGCGGCGAACTGTTCCGTGTAATGGCCGTAGTCGTTGATGCCGTTGCCCAGACGGTTCAGCGTAATGGTTCCGTTCGGGCGCTGGCGCGCCTGCATCTCCTCGCGCAGCCACGAAATCGTGTCGGGCATGCTGAGCCGCGCCCGCGCCACGGCCAGAATGATGCTCGAGTTGTTGCCGTTCCACCGGATCTGCTCGATCGTCCGGGCGAAGAGCTTCTTTTCCTCTTCGGACGACCACCAGGTAACGGCGTTGCCCGGGAACACGGGCACGGCGGGAACGGCGATGTTATACGTGGTCGGCGGGGCGTCTTCCACGTCCACGACGATGGGCGGGTCGGTCTTTGTCGTGGGGTAGGAGGGCAGCCGATCGAGCGCTTGCCGGAAGCGCTCCACGAGATCCTGGTCGCGAGCCAAGGTCGTCGCACCCTCGATGGCGGCCTCGAGGGTGTACTTGGCAAAAGCGACGTCGAAGGCGCCGTTGCGATTGCGCTCGAACTGGTGCGTCCATCCCCAGTGTTCCGGCGACACGCTGGGGGCCAGAATCACCTTTCCGCCCTCCCCCTCCTCGCACTGGCCGATGAAGTTGGCGTAGAACGTCGCGACGTCGCGGACGGCGGGGTAGGCGACTTCCTCGAGGTACTGGCGGTCGGGCTTGTACTTGTAGCGCAGCCAGAGATTCTGGACGGTGAAGCCGGAGACGCCGATGGTGTAGCTCCAGGTCACGTAGAACTGCTGGCGGCCAAGGCGGCTGCGGCAAAGCTCGGGATGGGCGGGCTCGAAGTTGAAAAGGTTATGGGGGTAGTAGGCGCCCTCGCAGTCGTAGAGCTGCCGGCAGAGCCAACGCGCCCGCGGCAGATACTCGCTGACGAGTTGTTCGTAGGGCTCGTTGAGCTCCAGGTGGTTTGTGGGAAAGCTGGTCCAGAAAGTCTGCTCGGCGTTGTAGTTCGTCGTGTGTCCCCCATGCCAGGCGGGCAGGCCGTCATGCACAAGACCCGCGTAAAGCCCGACGCACTGCACGCCCGGCTTGCTGACACAGCGCAGGAAGTAGAGATTCCGGTACCAGAGGGAAGACAGATAGTCGTCCTCGATATCGATCCCGCTGGCGACCCAGAACCGGAACCATTCCATCTCGTGCTCGCGGACGAGGCGCGCCCGTGATGAGCGCACGGTCACTCGGGCGAGGCGAATCGCCTCGGAGACCTCGTCCAGCGATTCATGGGACGTGACGATGGCGACCGCCTTGCGCGGGCCGCTCTGAGCGAGGGCCACGGCGAAGCGCATGCCGGGCCAGTCCGCGTCGTTCGGCAGCACCTGGTGGATAAAGTCCACGCCGTCGCGGCGGCCCACGGTGGGCGAGGGGATGGCGGGCGAACGGCTTGGTCCCAAACTCGCGGTCGTCGGCGTGTCAATCAGGAAGACGTTGCAGTGAGCTAAAGCGCGGATTTCTCCGCCGACGGGGCCGTCGCGGGTTCCCTTGACGTGCGCCGCCGCGCGCCGAAGGTCGAGCCGGGCTGAGGCCGTCGGCTCCTCAAGTCGCGCGACGTCGATGTCCATTTTGCCTTTTGGCCCCGCGACGCTCACCGCCTCAAACCGGTTCTCCGCGCGCTTCCCGTCCTCGGTCCACGTGTAGAGAATGAGGTGGTCGGCCTGCTTTCCCGCTGGGAGTCCGAAGCTCTTCTCTTCACTTCCCGTTGGCGTCTCGATCCATGTGCTGGCGAAAAGATCGCTCACTTCCGGACCGCCTATGGCGACGAAGTAGCGGGCGTTTTCCGTGCCGCTCAGCGTGATGGTGAGCGTGGTGTAATCGTCCGTGGAGAACTCGATGGGACCGAGCCGAAAGCCGTTCGATGCGCCCGGGCACCCCTCGATGCTCATGACGGCGGCGCCTCCTTGACGCTCCCAACCGTTGTGGGTCCCCTCGGCGCGGACGCGCCGCCACGAGGGCCGAGACGGGCGGTCGCCCAGCCGCACGATGCCGCAAGGCACGGGGCAGGGATAGGGGCGGCTCCAGCTGTCGCCTCCCTGATGGGGTTTGCCGTCGGGGTCGAGCCATCCGCCGCCGAAAGATCCATCCTTGAGCCAATCGCCGCGAGCCAATTCCTTGATCCGCTTGATGGGCAGAAGCGGCGGGTCGTCCGAGGTGTCCAGCCGGGCGTCCCAGACGTCGTTTTTCGTCAGTCTGAGAACGAGGTTGCCGGAATCGGAGTAGACGAGGGCGTTGATGTCGCCGTTGCCGATAAGGAGCGAGTAGTCGGTGACGCCGTCAAGCCGGGGCACGGATATGGCGGCTTCATCGAGCGCGTCGGCGAAGGGGATGGCGGGCTCCGCGGGGCGCGCGGGCGGCGCCATGATGCTTGTGGCGACCATGAGGGTGAAAGAGGCCCCGGCGCCCAAGCGTCTGGTTCTGCCGATCTTCATGGTGCGCTCTCCTTCAGAGTCTGGGATTGTCGCGGCGTCTCTCTTTTCGCGGGGGTTGTCCCGACCCGCCTGCATGTCGTCCATCTTATCTCAAGGCCCGTTTTCTCGCCAGCACGTCCACGGTGACCACAATGACGATAATCAGGCCGGTCACCACTTTGCGGAATTCGGGTCCGATGCTGAACTGCGTGAGAAGATTGTCGATCACGCGCAAGAGGAGCACGCCGGTCACCGTGGCGGAGAGGCTGCCGCTGCCTCCCCCGAGCGGTGTGCCGCCCACGATGACGCTGGCGATCACGTCCAGTTCCTTTCCCTCATGACTTTCGGCGCCGGCCGTGGCCGTCATGGCCACAAAGACGGCGGCGGCGACCGCGCACGTCAGGCCGCACAGGGCATAGGTGGCCGCCTTGATGCGCCGCGTGTTCACACCCGCAAGCCAAGCCGCTTCCTCGTTGCCCCCGACGGCGAAAACGTAGTGGCCGAAACGGGTGTAGCGCAGCAGATAGGTCCCAATAGCGAAAACGGCGAGAAAAACCAAAATCGGCAACGAGATCTGATGGCTCGGGCCAAAGACGGGGACCTGCGCGTCGTAGATGAAGTTGAATTGCTTGCGCAGAACGAGATCGCCCACCTGCAGCGACTGCCCTCCGCCAGTCAAGATCAGCGCGATCCCGCGGAAAACGAACATCGTGCTCAGCGTCACGACGAAGGGATTCACGCCGATGTAGGCGACGAGGAAACCGTTGACCGCCCCAAGAGCCAACCCAACGAGAGCCGTGGCGGCGAGGGCCGCCGGAATCGCCACCCGGGCGCCGTAG
>DATKZW010000211.1:0-4605 GCA_035527775.1 Sumerlaeia bacterium
TTGGCCAGCCGACGAGTGGGACGAGCCGCACGAGTGGGCGCTTCTTACGCCGGCCGAGCGCTTCGTCGAAACCGGGAAGTTATGGGCCCTGTACCTTGCTTGGGGAGGTTCTCTTGATCCACCACCCGATTCAGAAAGCCCTTTCGATTGTGAAGAGCTCGAGCGTGCGGCGCCTGGTGATGGGCGGTCAGGCGTGCGTTTTATACGGCGGGGCGGAGTTTAGCCGCGGCCTTGACCTCGCCATCAGCGCCGCCCCCGGCAACGTGAAGACGGTGCGGCGTGCGATCGAGAACTTGCAGGCGGAACGGGTTTTCTTCCCGGATCTCGACGTCGCCGCCCTTGAGCGGGGTCATGCGTGTCACTTTCGCTGCCGGGCGCCGGGGGTCGAGAACCTGCGCATCGACCTGATGACGAGAATGCGTGGGTGTCCGGACTTCGAGGAGCTCTGGAACAGGCGCACGGTCGTCGATCTGCCCGAGATCGGCGCCATTGTCGAACCTTCCGCGGATTCACGGAGCCCCTCCGAAAGAGGCGTCCGCTCTGCTCTTCGGGGACGTTGCGGATAGGGCCGGTCGAGATTCGTCATGAGAAGAGATTCCAGTTCACGGAGCCCCTCCGCCGTCGCCATCGTCGGCATCGCCGGTCTCTTTCCTTCTCACGGAGTTCCTCCGCCTCTCCCTCGGAAAGCGGAGGAGGAGGGGCTTTCGGAGCTCGAGTTCACGGAGCCCCTCCGCCGGTTCTGGAACACGGTCAAGAACGCCGAGAGCGTCGCGCGGGAAGCGCCCGAGGGGCGGTGGCTCCTCGATCCGAATGACGCCTTCGATCCGCAGGTCGGCGCGCCGGACAAGGTGTATTCGCGCCGCGGGTGTTTCATCGAGACGCTTCCGACGACCGACGACCTCGATGGACTCGACGTCGATCCGGAACTCTTCGACGCGCTGGACCCTCTCTACCGCATCGCGCTTTGCGTGGGGGGGGCGGCGTTTCGCGACGCGGCGACGGAGGACCTCGATCGAAGCCGAGTGGGCGTGATTCTTGGCGATCTCGCGCTGCCGACGGAGAAATCCTCCGCCCTGGCCCACGAGTCGTTGGGACGCGCCTTCCAGGAACGGGCGATTGCGGCCCTGCGTGGAGCGGGAAAAGACAAAGCACGCGGCTGCATCCCCGGGACCGAAGGCGGCGCAACGCATCCCCTGAACCGGTGCGTCACGGCCCTCCCCGCCGGCATCGTGGCGCAGGCCCTCGGCCTCGGCGGCGGCTCGTACACGCTCGACGCGGCCTGCGCTTCTTCGCTCTACGCCCTCAAACTGGCCGCGGACGAACTGATCGCGGGCCGCGCCGACGCCATGCTTGCCGGCGGCGTCTCGCGCCCCGACGCCCTCTACGCGCAGATGGGGTTCTCCCAACTCCGGGCGCTTTCCCCGCGAGGAATCTGCTCGCCCTTCGACGCGAAGGGCGACGGCCTCGTCGTCGGCGAGGGCGCGGGGATGTTTCTGTTGAAGCGAACCGAAGACGCGGCGCGCGACGGCGACCGCATCTACGCCGTCATCAAGGGGATCGGGCTGTCCAACGACATCGGCGGCAGCCTGCTTGCGCCCATGTCCGAAGGCCAGTTGCGCGCCATGCGGCCCGCCTACGAGCAAGCAGGCTGGTCGCCCCAAGATGTCGACTTCATCGAGTGTCACGCCACGGGGACGCCGGTGGGCGACGCCGTCGAGTTCGAGAGTCTTTGCTCTCTATGGGAAAGCGGCGAGGGGGGGCTTGAGCGAGGAGGAACGCCGTCCGGCGCTCCTCCTCCCGGCCGGTGCGTGATCGGCTCGGTGAAGTCGAACGTAGGGCACCTGCTAACGGGCGCCGGCGCCGCCGCATTGATGAAAGTTCTGCTCGCCATGAAAGAAGGCGCGCTGCCGCCCACCGCGAACTTCTCGCAACCGCCCGCAAGCATGGATCTCGAGAACAGTCCTTTCCGCGTTCTGACCGAATGGAAGCCGTGGGAACGGCGAGACGCCGATGTCCCGCGTCGGGCCGCCGTCAGCGCTTTTGGGTTCGGGGGCGTCAACGCCCACGTGCTGCTCGAGGAATGGGCGGACTCTGCGAGTCCGAGCGACTCTGCGAGTCCGAGCCACGAGACCCCGACCCGGTCGACGCGGCGCTCAACGAAAGGGCCGGCGCTTGCGGAGGCCGGAGTCTCGGTGACTGCCCAACCGGAGCCCGTCGCCATTGTGGGGATGGACGCCGCCTTTGGCAGCTGGCGGAATCTGCGGTCTTTTCAGGAGCGCGTCCTGGGCGGAAAGGACCCCAAGGAGCCGGCGTTCCCTTCCCGGTGGTGGGGTCTTGAGCAGGATGACTGGTTGAAAAGCCGAGGGCTTGCGGCCGACTCCTTTCGGGGTTTCTACATGGGCGATCTCCAGGCGCCTTTCGACAGATTCCGGATTCCTCCCAAGGAACTCGAAGAGATGCTGCCCCAGCAGCTTCTCATGATGCAGGTCGCCGCGGGAGCGATGGACGACGCAAACCTGCGAGAGGAAGACGGCGGACCGGGTCCGCGCGACGGCCTGAGAACGGGCGTCTTCATCGGGATGGGTCTCGATCCCAACACGACGAACTACACGTTGCGCTGGGCGATGCTGAACCATGCCAAGAGATGGACCGGCGACCTCGGCTTGAATCTCTCGGATCGAGATCTCGAAGAATGGATCAGGGAGCTGCGCGACGCGGTCGGACCTCCTCTCACGGCGTACCGCACCATGGGCGGACTGGGCGGCGTGATCGCCAGCCGCATCGCGCGCGAGTTCCGCATCGGCGGGCCCTGCGTCAACGTCTCGAGTGAGGAGACCTCCGGGCTGCGCGCTCTCGAGGTGGCGGTCCGCGCTCTTCAGGAGCGCGCGGACGGGGTCCAGCCCCTTGATGTCGCCCTCGTGGGCGCGGTCGACATGGCCGGCGACCCGCGAACCGTTCTGAGCGCCCATGCGGAACGCCCCTTCTCTCCTTCAGGAAAGGCCCGCCCATTCGACGCCGACGCCGATGGGTGCGTACCGGGCGAAGGAGCCGTAGCTCTCGTTCTCAAGCGTTATGCGGACGCCGTCCGGGACGGCGATCGGGTCTACGCCGTGATTCGAGGCGTGGGAATGGCCGGCGGGTCGCCGGCGGGAGCGGGCGTCGACGCCGGAACTTACGAGAACGCCTTGCGCCGCGCCTATGACGAGGCGAGGGCGGACGGGGTCCGCGCGGAGGACTCTGCGAGTCCGGTCGATCCGTCAACGATTCGGTACATCGAAGCCCACGCCGGCGGGGTTCCGGCCGAAGACACCGTGGAAGCGCGCGCTCTTGCCCGGTTTTTCGGACGGGACGAGAGAGCGGCCCCATGTTTCCTCGGTTCGGTGAAGGCGGACATCGGCCACGCCGGCGCCGCGGCGGGATTGGCGTCCCTGGCGAAGGCGGCCCTTTGTCTCTTTCAAGAGATCCTGCCCCCTTGCGGCAACCTCGACAATCCCCGTCCCGAGTTCCTGGAAAAGGGCAATCCTTTCATCTTGCCTCGTCAGCCGCAGCACTGGTTGCGCGACAGGGCCGAAGGACCGCGTCGGGCCGGCGTGAGCGCCGTCGGTCTCGACGGCACGTGCGCCCACGTCGTGCTCGAAGGCCACGAAAGAGTCGGCCAGCCCGCCTTCCAGAGCGACAAGCTGCAGCCCCTCGGCGCCCGAAACGAAGCGCTCTTCGCGATCGAAGCGAACAACGTCCAAGCCTTGTCGGTCGGCTTGAATCGCTTGCGCGCCCACGCTTTGCGATCGCCCGACAGGAACATCGAATGTTTGGCCCGGACTTGGTGGAAGGAGAATCGCGAGACGGCGGCCAAGCGCCTCGGTCTGGCGCTCGTAGCTCGGAGCAGAGAAGAAGTCCTGGAACTCATCGCTCAAGCCCAGCAATCTCTGGCGGAAGCGCCGGACAAGCGCCTCGGCGGCAATGGCGGACGGGGTCCGCGGGGCGGATGGGGTCCGGCGGGCGCGGTCCGGGGCGGAACGTCAGCGGTCGAGGATTCGGCGGACGCGGTCCGTGAGGCGTCGAGACTCTCGCCTTTCGCGCGCGACCGGATCTTCTTCTCTCCCGATCCCTTCGGCCCAAAAGGGCAAGTCGCCTTCGTCTATCCGGGTTCGGGCAACCATTTCGCGGACATGGGCCGCGAGTTGGCGGTCCAATGGCCCGAAGTCTTCCGTCTGCAGGACGCTCAGAACCAGCGCCTGCGCCGGCAGTTCCAACCCGATGCGTTCTGGGGTCGCGAGGCGGTTAAGGAGATCGGCGATGATCATCGGGCCATGATCTTTGGCCAGGTTGCCTTGGGGACGGCCGTCAGCGATCTCATTCAGAACTTCGGCGTCCGGCCGAACGCTGTTGTCGGCTACAGCCTCGGAGAGTCCGCCGGACTCTTCTCCTTACGGGCGTGGACCGACCGCGACCTCATGCTCCAGCGCATGAACGAATCGACCCTGTTCACGACGGACCTTGCCGGGCGCCGCGACGCGGTTCGTCGCGCATGGAAACTCCCCGCGAGCAAAACGGTCGACTGGGCCATCGGCGTCATCGACCGCCCGGCGAAGGTCGTTCGCGCGG
>DATKZW010000212.1:0-5461 GCA_035527775.1 Sumerlaeia bacterium
CCCGCGGCTTCCTTCAGATTCGGCCTCGCGACCGACACCCTTGCCGTCCGGCTAACAGTTCCCGCTGCCGGGCCTGTAGAGGACTCCGCGACACCCTGTCGCGCCACCTCCAAGTGGGTGCGCCCTGCCGGGCGCACAAAAGAAAGGCCCCGCCGTTCGGCGGGGCCCGTGGTTTCACGAATGTCGGCTAAAGTCACCCGGCGGCGGGGCGCACCTTTGTCGCCTGGGGACCTTTTTGGCCCTGCCCAGCCTCGTACTCGACCTTCTGACCTTCCTGAAGGGTCCGATAACCGTCCACGTCGATGCTCGAATGATGGACGAACAAATCGTCGCCCCCGTCATCCGGCTGGATGAACCCGAATCCCTTCTTCTCGTTGAACCACTTCACTGTACCTGTGCTCATACTGTTCTCCTCAGCCCCCGGGGGGGCCCATAAAGTAAATTCCCTCGCGTCCCTACTGGCAGCAAACCTCCGAGGGGCTAAGGCTTGATAGCTACCCAGGTTCTTAGTAAAGGGGGGAACCGCCGAAGTGTCAAGACATATTTCACGTTTTTTTTGGGGGCGAATCTCGCGGGTTCTGGCGCGTCCGCTTTGCGGACCTTACGATGTCTGGGGGCCGAGGGGCGCCAATCCACTGCGCGCCGGATTCGGCGCACGGCAAAAGAGGCCAGCCAAGCCTGCGCGCCATGAGATGGGCCGCCGCCGAGCCTGTTGGACGCTCGCGGCGGCAGTGGTCATCTGGTCGTCCCCGCGGCTTCATCCCGTTCGGCGGGATTGACCATGATCTCGTCGACGAAGATCCAGCACTCGCGCCCGCTCGAGCGATGCCACTCAGGCAGGACGCCTATGTTCCTGGCGTGGACGCGTACGAATCGGGCCTTCTTGTCTTGCGCCGTCACGGAGAAATCGTGGATGAAAGCGCCTTCCTTCTTCGCCGAGAAGGGGTTCGGAACCTTTCCGACCCCTTCGAAGGTCCCGCCGTCTCTGGATATCGCGAACTCGACCTCCCTCGGCAGCAGGATCCACGGGCCGACGTCCTGCAGAAACCCGGCGCGAATCTCCCGGATCGCGATCTCCTCGCCGAGATCGACGGTCGCGATCATGTCGTTGCCTTCGAAGCCCTGCCAGCGGCCGTCGCCAAAGCCCGCGGTTCCGCGGATGCCGTCGGTGAGACCTCTTTCGCCGCCCGCCGTGTACTTCTCATAGGGGATTTCGCACTTGACGGGGAAGCCATTGGCATCGTGTTTATGGAGGGTCGCTTCGCGTCTGCTCTTCTCCTTTCCCTTCGCGTTGAAAGCCTTCGCGATGATGGTCGTCGTGCGGTCCAGTTTGAGGGGCCCGGCGTAAGGCGTCGAGGAAACGTCGGGCTCGGTCCCGTCGAGGGTGTAGCAGATCTGCGCGTCCTGTCGGCGGTTGCCGATAGTCACGCCCACCGAGTCCCTCGAGCGGTCCGCTCTCCACATAATGATGGGGGCGTAGGCATTCTCTTCGAGTCCGCGGATCGCTCTGTCCATCATCCACCAGTTGTTGCGGCGCGTCTCGACGGGCCACAGACCGGGACGCTCCGTCTGATCGATGACGGGCTTGAGCCGCTCCAGACCCTCTCTGGCCTGCGCCATCGCCGCGTCGAACTCCTCGGGGGTTCCATCGACCGTGTTTGTCACCTTGACGGCCCACTCGCGGATGACGCCCATGACGGCCATGTAGATGTCTCCGCCTCCGCGTCCCCAACACGCCTCGGCCACGAGCCGCTCCGATTCCTCGGGGTCGTAGCGGGCCGGGTTCCAAGCGTAGTTGTTGAAGACCCTGAAATCGCCGTTGATCCACGTTTCCACCGTGCGTTCCGGCATGGTTCGCAGCTCTTCGAGCAGTTCGGGCGAGCACTCGTAGTCGCCGTACCATCCCCACTCGACGCGGGGGATCCCGGACCAAAGGCCTCGGAAGGCGCCGCCGAGCCAGCCGCTAATCTCGCCCTCGTGCAGGTCCCACGTGCCGTTGTGCCACCAAGCCCAGTTGCGCAGCCCCGCGCGCTCGACCTCGGCGATTTCTTTCTTGGTGAAAGGGCAGAACCACGTGCTCATACGGCCCAGATCGGGCGCCTCCTTGAAACCGACGTAGTAGTCGGCTTGCCAGCCTTGCCAGTAATGGGTGGGGCACACGACGAAACGTTTGACGCCGTGGGCGTCGGCGATCTTCTTGAGCATCCGGCACCACTGGACGTGTTCGCGACCGAATTCCTTCGGGGCAAGTCTCTCGTCGATATCGTCGAATCGCAAAGCGAATCCGTCCACTCCCATCTCCGCCAGGCTCACGTGCGCAACGTACATGATGGCCCGGTCGTCGGGGTTCTCGTACGACAAAGGATGGCCGAGAACGTCCTGGATCGCCCCGCTCATGTCCGAGTAGACCTGGATTCCCCGTCGATGACCTTCGGCGATGATCCACTTGAAGTGCTCGGGTATTTCCCCCTTCACCCAGCCTTCTTCGGGCTGCACCGGACGAACGAAGTAGATCGGAATGGCAACCGTGTTCAGGCGGGTGCGGGCCATCTGGTCCAACGTTTCCAGCGTGGTCTTCATGGCGTGGCGCGCCAGGCTGATCCAAGTGACGTTGCCGCGGATCTTCATTACGGGGTAGTCCACGACGGAAAGGGGCGCGGGAAGGCGGACTCTGTCTTTCTCCTTGGTGAAAAGCTGGCTCAGCGTCAGGCAGCCGTAAAGAACGCCGTTGCCGTCGGTTCCGGCGATCAGGACGGAAGGGCCTTCGCCTTCCCGCCGCGCTTCCCGACCGGAAACACGAATGACATATCCTTCCGAGGCATAGTCGCCGACTCGCGGGATTCCCTCCAACGCCTTGCGCATCTGGCTCCCGCCAAGCCCGGCCAGCTCGGGGAACGTCTCAAGAAGCCCCACGACGATCGTTGCGCTCTGCGTCTCGGACGTGATCGCCGCATCGGCGCGAAAGTCGCGCCGAAGGTCTTCTTTGAGGAGCCGGGCCGCGTATTTCTCGACCTCGGTCGCGTAGGGCGAGATGGCGACAACGACCGGGTCCGGCAATTCCAGGAAGCCGTCGCCGGCGTCCATCTCGCGAGGTGGGGGAGAGACAACCGGCTGCGCGGCGGACATTCTTGAGGCCCCTAGCATCAGGAGTAAGAGGATTGGCCTGAGACACGCGGTTCCTCGGCTTCTCATGCTGCATCCCCTTTCGGTCCGTGTGGGAATCGGTGGCGCCGGGAAAACCCCGAGCCGGGGGGATCGGCGTCTGGGCGAGCCGCTCTACTCCAGCGCGTTGCGGTTGTAGACGAATAGAGCGTCCCCCTTGCCGTCGCGCCGCGCACCGGTCGCTTCGAGGAACTTGGTCGCCGGCTCGTCGGCCTCGTTGGCCACGGCCAGCACCTTGGTCGTGCCCCTTTTCCGGCAGATCGCTTTCAGCTGGTTCACAAGGGCGCGCGCGATGCCGTGGCGGCGGCGCGTCGCGGCGACCCCTATCTCACTCAGGAACATGGCGGGGACATCGGTGTCGGTCCCTTGGAATTCGTAGGCCAGCAGGAAACCAATCGCTTGACTGGCCTCCACGGCGACCAGGAAGAAGCAATCGTCCCGGCCGAGGAGGTAGGCCATCCGCTTGATGTCGGCATTCGTCGAGCCGAAAACGGCAACCGCGTCCCGCGCCAAGGTCTCGGCGCCCGGCCGAAGGCGCTTGATCTCCATGGACAATGTCGGTTCCATGTCTCCTCCTCGTCTTGCACGGCGGCTCCCCTCACGACAAACGGCGGGTGCGATTCATTGCACAGTCCGGAAGACATCCACACGCGGAGCTGCCGAAACAAGGGTGTCGACAAACCATCGAACGGGTCCCTCTTGGGATCCCGACGGGAGTTCTGACCGGCGGACTTGATGGAGGAAAGCGCTGTCGTCGGCGAACTCGGCGGTGGATTGTCTCAGATCCTTCGGCTCCTGTCAATTCCCATCCGTTTCCGTTGCGGGGGCCCTGTTTTCTCCCGATCCGGAGTTCGCCGTTACCGTGAACCAGTGCGCGTCTGTCTACTCGATCGGGATCGGGTCGATCTATCTCACGCTTGCCCTCGCGCTGCGGGGCAACCGCGTAACGTGGCCGTTCGGCCTCGTCGTCCCCTGGATCGGGGTCGGCCTGTGGTGGTTCGCGGAAATCCGGTTCTCTCTTGAGTCTGCCCCGCACAAGGCGATCACGACGGGCCTCGTCTCCATCGTCCTCTGCGCCTTCTGGGTGTGGCGCGTGCTGCACTGGGGCAGCGCCCCCTTCCGGTCAGACGGGGTTCCGGCGATGTGGGTCTCGGAGAGGCGGGGGGACTGAGCGCCCCCGCGTCCCGGATCGGGTGGCTGATCCACAGCAGCAGCCTTCCCTACCGGCCTAGGCTGCACGGCAAGGACTGGTAAGAGGGATAGCGCAGGGAGACCGGCAGGTCGGCGGATGGGATGTTCGACGCGCCAGACGACCATCGCGATCGGGGGCGGAGGACTGCCGGCTGAGTGCGAGCCCGGCAAAAAACGCAGAAGCGCTGAGGAACGCTGAGCCGGACACCGGGGATCGAGCGACAGACGACAGACCGCGTCTTGCCTCTTGCCTTGGCGATCGGCGAGACGCATGCTGTAGGAAGCCGGCGTTCCCGGCGTCGTTCGTGGGAACAGAGGAGCGGGCCGGAGTTGTTGGGTTCGGCGGCCTGGAAGGAGGTCGCAGGATGTCGCTTCGAGAGGCGAGGGAGGCCGTTCGGGGGTTTGTGCGATTTGCCCTTGCCGCGAGCCTGGCGCTCGCGACGGGGTGCGAGGCGGGTCTGGAGCTGCTTCACGAGGAGTTTCACGTCCGGCGCTGGGGGGGCGATCTCTACGTGCTCGTGCTCCAGGACGGCTTCTACGCCGACCCCGGGGCAGAGCAGGCGGCGCAGACCGAGTTGGCCGAATTCTGCCGTCAGCAGGAAAGCGTTGCCCACCGAGCCTTCATGTTCGGGGGGGTGGACACGCTGTCGGTGGGCGATGTGGCGGATGTCGTCGACGAGGCCGACGAGGAAGAGCGCGCGAAAAGGCCGGCCGCCTTCACGCTGGCGCAGTTCTTCCTGGAGCACGTCGAGGTTCGCAAACAGGGCCTCTTTCACGACGCCGCGACCAGGCGGCTCTGCTCTTACCAGGTCGTGCGCCTGGGGCGGGTCGACAAGACCGTGCGGCTGGCGAACCAGGCGATCTGCGAGGCCGTGACTCACGAGATGGGCGAGGAAGAAGAGCACGAGGAAGGAGAAGAGGAGAGCGAGGACGCAGCCACTACGGGATCCCTGGCGTCGCGCGATTCGGGCCCGCTCGCGCGCTTTCCCCTTACCGAAGCGCTGTGGCTGGACCTGTGTCGAAAGGGAGACTACCCGTGGTTCCATCTCGATGGGGCGGCCGTGGTCCTCGATCTGCCAGCCGACCCCGACGAGGCGACGCTGATGCG
>DATKZW010000213.1:0-7897 GCA_035527775.1 Sumerlaeia bacterium
GGGGAGCGTTGGAACACGGATGACGCGAATCTGGCGGATTCAACGGATTGAGACGCATACTGCCCGGCTAGAAGACAAGGAAGGGGGGGGCCGGAGCCCGCGCGCTGTCTGATGTTGAAGAGGAAGGAAGCGATTCCATGACGGAGAACCGGTCGGTCCTGGCGGCGGCGCGGGCCGCGCGCGAGGCCTCGCGCGCGCTCGGCGGTCTGTCGGCCGAGACCCGCAACTTGGCCCTCTTGGCCATGGCCGCGGCGGTGAACCGACGGCGCGACGAGATCCTCGTCGAGAATCAGAAGGACGTCCGCGCGGCGGATGCGTTGATCCAGGCCGGCGAACTGACGCGGGCGGCCGCCAAGCGACTCCAACTGGGAGGCGGCAAGATCGACGGCGTCATCGAAAGCCTGCGGAGCGTGGCCGAGCTTCCCGACCCTCTCGGCGAAATCCAAACGGCGACGGAACTGGACGCGGGGCTCCACCTGTATCGCGTTTCCTGCCCCATCGGCGTGATCGCGATGATTTTCGAGTCTCGGCCCGACGCGCTGCCGCAGATCGCGTCGTTGTGCCTGAAGTCGGGCAACGCCGTCTTGCTCAAGGGAGGCAGCGAAGCCCTGAATTCGAACCGCGCGCTGGCGCGCGTGCTCGACGAGGCGGCGCGCTCCGTCCGGGGAATCCCGAAGGGGTGGATGACGCTCTTGGAGACGCGCGAAGAGATCGCCGAGGTTCTCGATCTGGACGAATACGTGGATCTCATCATTCCCCGCGGCTCCAACGAGTTCGTGCGCCACATCATGGACAACACGAAGATCCCCGTAACCGGCCACCGCGACGGCATTTGCCACACCTACGTGCACGCCGCCGCCGACCCGCACAAGGCGGTGCGGATCGTGGTCGACGGCAAGACCCAGTACCCCGCCGTGTGCAACGCCACCGAGACGCTTCTGATCGACCGCGCCGTCGCGGCGACGCTTCTGCCCGCGATCACAAACGCCCTGAAGGAGAAGAACGTCGAGCTGCGCCTGGACGGAGAAGCGCGCGCCATTCTACCCGACTATCCCGACGCGGCCCCCGCCGACGAAGAGACATGGTCCACCGAACACCTGGATCTCATTCTCGGCGTCCGCGTCGTCAAAGGCATCGACCAAGCCATCGACCACGTCAATCGCTACGGCAGCCATCATACGGACGCGATCGTGACGGAGGACGCGAGAGCGGCCGCCCGCTTCATGAGCCGCGTCGATTCGGCGTCCGTCATGCACAACGCCTCGACGCGTTTCGCCGACGGCTACCGCTACGGACTCGGCGCCGAGGTCGGAATCTCGACGGAGAAGATCCACAGCCGCGGCCCCGTCGGGCTTGAAGGCCTGACCATCTACAAGTATCTTCTGCAAGGCTCGGGCCAAATCGTCGCCGATTATTCGGGACCCAACGCCCGGAAGTTCATCCACAAGCCTTTGCCGGTGGGCCAATCATGACCAAGGGCGTCTCCCACAACCACCTGGTCGAGCGCTTTGCGGCCCGTGAGGGCGGCGCCCGTCGCCCAGAGCATAAGGACGGCTTCGGGCAGCGTTCCAAGACGCCCGACATATAGAAGAAGGGACAAGCATGATGAACATCATCCTCCTCATCTCCGACACGTTTCGGTACGACAACCTCTTCGACCGCGCCAAAGCGATGCCGGTGCGGACGCCGAATCTCGACGCCTTCTCCGAACGCGCCGTGAGCCTCTCCAACATGTTCATGGCGAGCTTCCCGACGATTCCGCACCGCACGGACGTGACGACGGGACGCTACGGATGGCCGTGGCACGGGTGGCAACCCATCGACCAAAGCGGCAAGAATCAACTGCCGAGCATCCTGCGGCCGGCGGGCTATGTTTCGCAACTGCTCTGCGATTGTCCGCACCTTTTCAACTCGCGCTTCCAACACGCTTTCGACGGCGCCATGGCCGTCCGCGGACAGGAAGGCGACAAGCCGTTCCTGCGCATGAACCAGCCCGTCCGGCGCGTCATGCCGCCCGAGAAAACGCGCCACGGCGTCCATTTCCAGGGCGCGAGTCTCCCCGACCTCGCGACCTGGACGAATCAGCGCCGCTGGTATCGCGAAGAAGACCGCTTTGCACCGCGCACCGCGCGCCTCACGGTCGAGTGGCTGGAGGAGAACTCCCAGTGGGATCCCTTCTTCCTCTGGGTCGATTTCTTCGACCCCCACGAGCCTTGGGACCCGCCCGAGTACATGGTGAAGCGATACGACCCGGATTACGACGGGACGCCGATGATCCATCCCAACTACGGGAAGGCGAGCGACCTGACGCCGGCCGAGCTGCGCAACCTGCGCGCCCACTACTGCGCTCTGGCCGAAATCGTGGACCGCTGGGTCGGCCGCGTCCTGCAGAAGATCGACGACCTCGACCTCTGGAAGAACTCGATCGTGATCTTCACCACCGACCACGGCACGAGCCTCGGCGAGCACAACCGCACGGGCAAATCGAACATCCGGCCTGAGGACGAGCGCTGCTGGCCCGTTTACCCCGAGATCGCGCGCATTCCCTTCCTCGTCGCGGCGCCCGGCCTCGAGGGTGGCCGAACGGTCGACGCGCTCTCGCAGCCGCCCGACATCCTGCCCACGTTGCTCGATCTGGCGGGCGTCGATGGCGCGGAAACCCCGGACCCGGTTCACGGCATATCCTTCGCACCGCATCTGCGCGGCGAAACCGCCGACGAGATCCATGAGATCGCCATCACGGCCTCGTGCCTGCGGGGGCAAGGGGGCAAGGAACCGGCGAAATGGGTCACCCCGGTCGTCTACACGAAGAGATGGGCCTACGCCCCCATCGGAGCGGCGGGCGAGCGCGAATTGTGCGACATGGCGTGCGGCGACGATCCCTACGCCGAGAAAAACGTGATCGCCGACAACCGGAACGTGGCCGAGGACCTTCACCAGAAGATGCTCGCCTGGATGCGCGAGATCGACGCGCCAGCCGACACGATTGCCGTGTTTGAATGATGTGGCGCCCGATCAGAAGAAGGGCTGTGCCACACAAGGCGGGCGGCGGTCCTGCACGAAACCGGTGAGAGCCGTCCCGAGGAGCCATGAGAACGGCAAGGAGACCCGTGGAAAGCCGTCCCAACATCCTCTTCTTCTTCCCCGACCAACACCGCTTCGACTGGCTTGGCGCGAATCCCGCCGTCCCGGTTCGCACGCCGAACCTCGACGGCCTTGCCGCGCGGGGCGCGCGCTTCGCCAACGCGATCTGCCCTTCGCCGCTCTGCGCGCCATCGCGCGCCTGTCTGGCGTCGGGCAAGGAGTACGACCGGTGTCGCGTGGCGGATAATGGCGACGACTACCCGTTGGACCAGTTGACGTTCTACACGCTGCTGCGCGACGCGTCCGGCAGCGACGCGAAGGACGGAGGGTATCACGTCGCGGGATGCGGCAAGTTCGACCTCGCTAAGGCGATGCACGACTGGGGCGTCGACGGCAAACGCCTTCTGAAGGAGTGGGGGTTCTCCGACGGCGTGGACAATGAGGGCAAGTGGGACGGCGTCAACACCGGCGCCGGGGAACCGAAAGGCCCGTACCTGGCGTGGCTTCACCGGAATGGACTGGCTGGCGCCCACGTGGAGGATTTTCAGCGGCGGCGGAGCAACCCTGTGGCGACCTTCCCGACGCCGCTGCCCGAGGAGGCCTACTGCGACAACTGGGCGGCTCGCGTCGGCCTCGATCTGATGCGCGGCTTCCCGAGAGACAAGCCGTGGTTCCTGCAAGTCAACTTCCCCGGTCCCCACGACCCGTGGGACATCACCGAAGAGATGGAGAAGTCTTGCCGCCATCTGAAAGGCTTTCCGCAGCCCGTGGAGTCCAAGCGGTTCGCCCCGGAAGAGCATCTGCGCGCGCGCCAGAATTACTCCGCCATGGTGGAGAACATCGACCGGTGGGTCGGCGTCTACGTGGAGGGATTGAGGAGGCGCGGCGAGCTCGAAGACACGCTCATCGTCTATTCGAGCGACCACGGCGAAATGCTGGGCGACCATGATCTCTGGGGGAAGAATCAGCCCTACCACCCCTCCGTGGCCGTCCCACTGATCGTGGTTGGGCCGGGCGTCGAGCCCGGACAAGTTATCGATGCGCCGACCGAAATTCTGGACTTGACGGCGACTTTCCTCGATTATGCGGGCGTCGCGCGCCCCGGCGACATGGACAGCCGCTCGCTTCGGCCGGTTCTCGAAGGGCGAACGGACCGCGTCCGCGAGTGCGCTCTGTCGGGGTTGGGGGACTGGCGGATGGCGATGGATGGACGCCACAAACTCGTACGGCGCGAAGGCGGCGAGCCGTGGCTGTTCGACATGCGCAAGGACCCGCGAGAAACGCACAACCTGGCCGCGCACGAGCCGGAGATCGTCGCGAGGCTCCGGAGGCAGATGGAAGGCGAGACGGCCCGATAAGTCGGAGAGATCCAAGAATCTCGGCCGACATTTGCACAATGAAGCACGTAGGGTGGGGGGCACGCCCCGCCCTGCGCCGCGCTTTGAGACCCGAGCCCCTCACTCGACGGGCTCCACCCCACCAAGGAGACTCCTGAT
Source organism: Sumerlaeia bacterium (assembly GCA_035527775.1). Lineage (GTDB taxonomy): Bacteria > Sumerlaeota > Sumerlaeia > UBA8349 > UBA8349 > DATKZW01. The sequence continues at coordinate 4,581 of DATKZW010000213.1, forward strand.
GAAAGCCATTATGGTCATGTACGACTCCCTGAACCGCCGCATGCTTTCGCCTTACGGCTGCGACTGGACGCACACGCCCAACTTCCAGCGCCTCGCCGAGAAGACCGTGACGTTCGACAACTCCTACGTCGGCAGCATGCCGTGCATGCCGGCGCGGCGCGAAATGCACACGGGGCGCTACAACTTCCTCCACCGCTCGTGGGGGCCCCTCGAACCGTTCGACGACTCGATGCCCGAGATCCTCAGAAACAACGGGGTCCACACGCACCTGGCCAGCGACCACTATCACTACTGGGAGGACGGCGGCGCGACGTATCACACGCGCTACTCGACCTGGCGTTTCTCGCGCGGCCAGGAGGGCGACTCGTGGCGGGGCGTCGTCGGCGAGATCGAGATGCCGGAAACCATCGACGGGCGCAAGGGCGACAAGATTCGTCAGGATTGGGTGAATCGGCGCTATATGCGGGAAATCAAGGACCAGCCGCAGGCGAAAACCTTCGCCATGGGTCTCGAGTTCATCCGGACGAACCACACCGCAGACAACTGGTTCCTCCAACTGGAAACTTTCGATCCGCACGAACCGTACTTTTCGCACCAGAAGTACAAGGACCTGTATCCCCACGAGTACAAGGGGCGGCACTTCGACTGGCCCATGTACGAACGCGTGAGCGAGACGCCGGAAGAAGTCCAGCACTGCCGCTACGAAAACGCGGCCCTTGTGAGCATGTGCGACGAGCATCTCGGCATGGTGTTGGATCTCATGGACGAGCTCGATCTCTGGAAGGACACGTTGCTCATCGTCAACACCGATCACGGCTTCCTCCTCGGCGAACACGATTGGTGGGGCAAGTGCCGCATGCCCTTCTACAACGAAATCGCGCACACGCCGCTCTTCATCTGGGACCCGCGATGCGGCAAGCGGGGGGAACGTCGCAAGAGTCTGGTCCAGACGATCGACCTCGCCCCCACGCTTCTGGAGTTCTTCGGCGGTGGCCGGCCGCCCGACATGCAAGGCGCCGTCCTGCGCGAGACCATTGCGTCCGACAAGCCCGTGCGCGAAGCCGGCCTCTTCGGCGTCCACGGCGGTCACGTCAACTGCGCCGACGGCCGCTACGTCTACATGCGGGCGCCCGTCCTCCCCGACAACCAGCCCCTGTTCCAATACACGCACATGCCGACGCACATGCGCGGCCTCTTCAGCGTCAACGAAATGCGAAGCGCGGAGATGCGGAAGCCTTTCCCCTTCACCAAAGGCTGCCCCACGATGAAAATCCCTGCGCGGCAGGCCTGGATCGACCCCGTGACCTTCGTGACGATGCTCTTCGATCTTGAGACCGACCCCAAGCAGGAGAACCCGATTCAGGACACGGCCGTCGAGGAGCGAATGACCGCGCGCCTTGTCCGCCTGATGGAGGAAAACGACGCCCCCCCCGAGCAGTACGAGCGTCTGGGGCTGGCATAACGGGAAGTATGGGATTGAGTTCTTCGCGCGTGTGTGGAAGGCCCAGCCCCGGGCGCGCCATGCGCGCAGAGATGACTCGAGATCCGCTTCTCATTAGCGCCTCGTTTCAGCGAGGCGTACAAGAGCGCCTCTCCTGCTAGGCGACCGTTTCAACGGTCTGTCCTAGGAGGAAGAAACCGTTGAAACGGTTACGCAACCGTCGTCATCACTTCCGCTGCCCCTCGATGAATCGAGGGGCCAATCGGAGACGTGTCCTCTGTACACACCCTCGTAGAAACGGAGGAAGCGGAGAATGGATCAACGCGTCAGCATCATGCCGTGTCTGGACATGCGGGACGGGCGCGTCGTGAAGGGCGTCCATTTCGTGGACATTCGCGACGCGGGCGACCCGGTGGAGTGCGCGCGCGCCTACTGTGAGGCGGGGGCGGACGAACTCGCCCTCCTGGACATCACGGCGACCGTCGAGGGGCGGGCCACCATGCTCGACGTCGTGGAGCGGGTCGCCGAGGTCGCAACCGTGCCGTTCACGGTAGGGGGAGGCATCGTCGACGTCGCCTCGGCGTCGGCGGTTCTTGAGGCCGGCGCCGACAAGATCTCGACGAGCAGCGCCGCCTTCCGCAAACCGGACATTATCGCCGAGATGGTGCGCGAATTCGGCGCCGACCGGGTGACCGTCGCCATCGACGTCGATCGGAATGGAGGGATGCCGTCCGGCTATGAAGTGTACATCGACGGAGGCCGCACGGCGACCGGGGCCGACGCGATCGAGTGGGCGAAGAAGGTGGACGGCTTCGGCGTCGACGTGATCCTCCCGACCAGCAAAGCGGGCGATGGCGCAAAAACGGGATACGATCTCCCCGTCATCCGGGCCATGTCGGAAGCCGTCTCGGCCGCGATTGTCGCGTCGGGCGGCGCGGGAAAGCTGGAGCATTTCTACGAAGCCGTCGAGGCGGGCGCGACCATCCTCCTCGCCGCTTCCGTGTTCCATTTCGACATCGTCAGCATCCCGAAGCTGAAAGACTACTTGCGCGGGCGAGGGGTCCGGGTACACTAGGGGCGGCAGAGGCTCGGGCGTCACGAGGTCGCCGTCGTCTCGGGTCACGGCATGGAAGGCTTGAGGCCGCGCTGTCTGGGGCTGCGCCGAATGCGCGGAATGCCACCGCGAGGGAAATCAGAACGATGACCAAATTCATCTTCGTCACGGGCGGCGTTGTTTCGTCCTTGGGGAAGGGCATCGCGTCCGCCTGCATCGCCAACCTTCTCGAGGCGCACGGGCTGCGCGTCACGCTCCAGAAGCTCGACCCCTACATCAACGTCGACCCCGGCACCATGAGCCCCTTCCAACACGGCGAAGTCTACGTCACCGACGACGGGACGGAAACCGACCTCGATCTGGGGCACTACGAGCGGTTCACCTCGGCCACCATGTCGCGCGACAACAATGTGACGTCCGGTCAGGTTTACCAGGCCGTCATCAACAAGGAGCGTCACGGCGACTACCTCGGCGGAACGGTCCAAGTGGTTCCGCACATCACCGACGAGATCAAGGCGCGCATCCTCCGGCTGGCCGACCGCGACTGCTACGACGTGATCGTCACCGAGGTGGGCGGCACGGTGGGCGACATCGAGAGCCTTCCCTTTCTCGAAGCCCTGCGCCAGTTGCCTTACGACATCGGCCATGAAAACGTGCTGTACATTCATCTGACTCTGGTGCCGTACATCAAGGCGGCGGGCGAAATGAAGACCAAACCGACCCAGCACTCGGTCAAGGCCCTCCGCGAGATCGGCATCCAGGCCGACCTCCTCATGTGCCGCAGCGAGTTCCCCCTCGACGAGAGCAGTTGCAACAAGATCG
>DATKZW010000214.1:0-4136 GCA_035527775.1 Sumerlaeia bacterium
GAAAAGGCGGCGCAGACGGGGGTCCATCTTCGAGTCGTCCATCTTCTCGAGCAAGGCGACGACTTCGGCGGGCGGGACGGCGCGCTTGTAGGGCCGAGCCGTGGAAAGGGCGTCGTAGAAATCGGCGAGGGAAGCGACAAGACTTATCAGGTTGATCCTGTGCGAGCGCCGGGGCCGAGGATAGCCGCTGCGGTCGAAATTCATGTGGTGTTCGTACGCGACGACGGGCGCCAAGGGGGAGAGGCCGGGGATCGACAGCAGGAAACGAGCGCCCATCGTCGTGTGATGCTCCATGATTGCCCACTCTTCCGGAGTCAAGCGCGAGGGCTTGTTCAGAATGGCGTCTGGAACGAACATTTTGCCGATGTCGTGCAGGAGACAGGCGACGCCGACGCTTGGCATGACCGATTCCTCGACCCCGATGTATCGGCAGATGCAGATAGAGAGAATGCACGTGTTGAGCGAGTGGGTGGCGGTGTACTCGTCGGCGCTGCGGATGGAGCTGAGCCCCAGCATCAGCCCGGAGTTCGCGGCGGACTCCTCGAGGAATGTGGCGACGATGGTCGAGGCGACGCCGAGATCCAGGACGCGGGCCACTTTGGCTTCTTTGTTGATATTGTCGATCACGCGAACGGCGTCCCGACGGAAAGCGCGCATGTCCTTCAGCGCGACGGGAAGCGCGTGAACCAAGTGCGCGTCTCCCTCTTTGATGTCCCGGAGGCTGCCAAGCCTCCAAGCTTCGATGTGCCGGACTCCGCGGTCGCGCAGGAACTGCCCGGCCGAACCGACCTCTTTGCGTCGAGTTCCCGAGAGACGCATGTAGTGAGCGTATTCCACGAGTTCTTGGAGGGTCAGCCCTTCCTTGATAATCAGAGACTCGATCCCTCGTTCTTCCAGCCCGCGCGTGAACTCGCGGGTCGTGTTGATGTGGTTCTGCAAGGCGACGTCTTCGTAGATGAGATCGCGGCCGACGCGCTTCAGTTCCACTTCTCCGAGTTCCCTCAGGAGCTGTTCCCAAGTCTCCAGGACCTCGGAAAGGGTGGCTTGGAACTTGGGGTGGTTGTCCGTGTAGAGACCGGCGTCGGCGGTCAGCAGGTGCAAGGCCCGGAGGGCTTGCTCGATCTTGAGGCTGGCCTGATGCCATTCTTGCAGGCTCTTCATGGCCGGGCGCTTTCGTCGGGTTGCTTGGCGGTTGTCGTCAAGGAGCTGCGCATCTTGCGGGCCTCGCGCGCGATGCGGCGGTCCTTGTGCTCGACCAGGCGTCTGAGCGCCTTGTCGGCTTCCTCTCTGGGCCATCGCGGGAGGGTTCTCATGGCTTCGAGAACCAGCAAGCGATGGCTGCCCCTCTGCCAGAGAGAGCACGGTCGCGTCATGAAGCGATCCAAGATGCGCCGGCTGCTTGGCGTGTCGAGTTGGCACAAGAGTCGGACCTGCCCCATGCGGAATCGGTGTCGAAGACCGATGACGTCGCGCACGTCCAGGCGCGCCTCGATGAGCGACGCCGCAAGCGGAGAGCGCAGTCTGCGGAGCTCCTCTTCCGCCAGCTCGGCTTGGGGACCCTTCCCTTGGACCTTGCTGAAAAGGACGTACTCGGCGTCGCGTCCGCCCACTTTGCCCAGAAGGTGAATGGCTCGGGAGAAAACGTCCGGATCGGCATCCGCAAGAAGGATGGTCAGGGCCGAAAGACAGGCTTCGCACAACCCCTCTTCCAGGACGAACCATAGATGCCGGTTTCTGCGGTCATGCCCCTCGAGAAGCCATTCTCTGACTTGCGGGCCAAGGACGGAGATCCGGGCCGCAACTGCGGGAAGGAGGCTGTTGCGTTTCGCGGCGTCCGCCTCAGGATCGAAAAGGCGTCGAAGCAGCTCCAGGCTGACGCCGCCCAAGCCGGTCGAGAGGAGAAGCTCGAGCGCCGTCTCCGTTTGCGACCGCGTCTCACCGACCCCGTCGGCCTCATTGTCCGCCCAGAACACGTCGACCAGGTCGGCTGGCGGCATCTGAGCCAGAAGATCCTGGGCAGCCTGGTGACGTTGGGGGAACGCATCCGTTTCCGGATGGGCCGCGTGGTGCACAAGGAGGCGCAGGTTCTCTCTGCACTCTTCAATGTCACCGGCCTTGAGGCGGTTCAAGGCTTGGGTCGCCAGTTGCGGACCGATCACCTCCCGGTACACCCTTGGGGCCGTTTCCACGGCCAGGACTTCCTCGAGGATGCTGGGCAAGGCGCGCTCCCATTTCTCTTCGTCCAGAGTCTTGAGAAGGTCGCCCAGATCGCTTGTGTCGGTGGGACTGGCGGCTTCGGAGTACTGGTACATCAGCGCTTTGTCCGATCCGATCGGAGAGAGGCGATCGCCGCGGGTCCGCGCGAAGTACTCGCCGCAAAGAGGTCCGAACACGTTCAGGTAATCCTCAGCGCGCATGCCCCGCCGGCTGAACTCCTGCAGAAGCATGGGCTGAAGAACCTGGAAATGCTCGGGGTTGCGCACGAGCAGTTGAACCAGACTGCTCGTCTCTTCGCCGTAAGCGGGGTCGCCGGACGGGCTGGAGGCCGGCTCTCCGCTCGCCGGAACCGAAGCCCCCGCAACCTCGGCGCCGGGACCTTCGGACGCGGCCGGCGCCGGGGAAGCCGAAGGTCGCATGCGGCCCAAGTGATCCGCCAGGATGAGGGCGATCTGTTCCGGCTCAAGGGCGCCCACCATCTCTTCCAGGAATACCGAATCGCTCTCTTCCTCGGAGATGATCTCGAGGGTCTTCTCACGAAGGCTGGGATTGAGGAGCGTGAGCGCCTCCGCGATATTCTTCTTCGAGCGATTCCACTTGTCCGGCTGGCGGGAGTAGACGAGTGTCCCGGCCCTTTCCAGGGTGGCCACCACCTCGCGGGCAAACTCCGGATCGGGGTCTGCCGAGCTTCTCTTGCGTTCCAGGAAACGGGCCGTCGTCTTTGGGTTTTCCAGGAAAGCCACCAACTCCATGGAACGATCCTTCTTGCGGAGCACGGATGGCGGCCATTCACCTTGGCCTTGCTCTCCCTCGCTCAGGTCCTTGAGACACTCCTCCATGCGCGCGAAGAGAACCCGCTCTTCGCCGGTTTCGCTGTCTTCCGCGGACGTGGACTTCACCGAAGGGGCATATTTCAGTCTCGCCAGGCGTACGTGCTGGATACCCGATTCCTTCAGCAAGAGTCCCAGACCGCCCTTCTCAATGGTGACGCGGGGAGGATCGGAGAAGAGCGCCATAAAGGCGCTCAGCTCCTCCTCGTCAATGCCGGACGAGAAGATGATTGTGTGGATATTGCGCTGTCGCAGCTCGTCGCCGATGCGGCGGAAGGCAACCACGTTCGGATCAACGGGAAAGTGGTTCACGAGCACCGTCTGCTCGGAACAAGACAAGGAAATCTCGCCGTCGTGACCCTCCTGAAGATCCTGGGTCAGGCGACACAGGACTTGCAGATCCTCTTCCGCCTTCGGGTGGCCCGGCGGATACAGTTGGAAGACGACCATGGCGGACCAGACGGCCTTGAGCCACCGATGCTGCAAATCCAGGAGCTCTTCATCGGCGAGCTCGTGGGTTGCATTGTGACCGTCTGGGGTCCGATTCTGGGAGGTGGACTGTCTCTCGATCATTGCTTCTTGGGAAAAGCGAAGCCGGTCGCTTCGAGTTCCCTCGAGCGATCAAGGCGGCTTTTCACCCAACAGCACCCCGAAGTATTCTCGGCTATTCGCGGGCAGGAAGTCAAATGCCTTTTGAGCGCGGCGGACCATGCGCCCCGTGGCGGCGCGGCCCACGTCTCGTCATCTCATGCCGTATTTCTGCATCTTGTTGTGGAGACTCTTGCGACTGATGCCGAGCGCGTCCGCCGCCTCCTGTCGGCCGCGGGACCGCCGCAACGCTTCGGCGATCAGCCTGCGCTCGGTCGCCTCGACGGCGTTCTCCACGTGTCGGGGCATGGGGACGGAAAAATCGACCCGGCCGTCTTCTCTGTCGGCCGACGATGCGGCCTGCGCGGCGCCGCAAAGGCTGGGAGGCAGATCTTCGATCTGAATCATGGCCCCGGAAGCCATGATCAAAGCCCGCTGGATGACGTTCTCCAACTCGCGGATGTTGCCCGGCCAGGGGTGCTCGAGGAACCGGTCCATGAC
>DATKZW010000215.1:0-3322 GCA_035527775.1 Sumerlaeia bacterium
AGGATGCAGGGGCGCGGGGTCCAAGACGGCCTCCAGGTTCTCCACGGCCGGCTCTTCGAAGAGGTCGGCGTCGGAGGAAACCACGTACTCCAGAGCGGCTTGCGATGTCGGCAATGCCCTCGGAGCGGCGGCCAGGAACGCTCGGGGGAAACCTCCAGGATAGATGTAGAGAGTGCGGCTTTCCCCGCGAGCGACGACTTCCAGGCCAGGATCGGGCCAATCGCTGGGGAGAACCACGTACTCGAGCGCCAGAAACCGATACCGCGCTGGAAGCGATTGAAACTGGGCGGCCGCCTGGGACGTGTCCATCGGATATCCCTGGGTTGCGTTGACGAAATGGTTGAATCGGGGAAGCGTGGCGCCGACGTAGCCGCCGATGGACGAAAGCCCGTGCCCCATTGCCGCATTCCGGTGGGACGTGCTGTCGGAAAGGCGCGCAGGATAGGGCTTGCGCGAGAGAGCTTCGATGAAGGAATCGGGATACCGTGTGATGGACTCGTCGAACGTTCGCCAGTACGCCTTGAAGAAGGTTCCCAAATCCGCCGCCAAGAGAACAAGAACGGCGCAGAAGACGGTTCTGGCGCCGATCTTCCGCCGCGCGGCGCTGAGGAAAACCAGCGAACTCGCCAGCAGGAGAACCCCCGCGCGCGCAAGCTGACGGGCCGCCCGGCCTCCCGTTTCTTCCAGAACCGCCCCTTCTCCGGGGTCAAGAGGCGGGAGGTAGACGTCCCCCAATCGATAGCGCCACTTCAAGAGCGACTGCAAACGCGATCCGCTCAATCCGCGGCCCGGGAGCAAGACGATGGCGACGAGAACCACAGCGAGAAGAAGAACGGCAGCGCAAGCCAACGCCCAGCGCCGAGGGATGACCGCGCTCTTGGCCGGGGGAGACGATGCGCCCTGTCTCGAGGACTTGAGGCGCCAATCCAGGCCGTAGGCCGCCAGGGCGACCACGCAGAAGTGAGTGACGAGGATATACTTCGACGGCCCGCGGAAAACGTCGAAGAATGGCGCGTAGCGGTAAAGGAGGGGAAAGAGCGGCGTGTGTTTGCCCAAGGCAACCACGAGGAAAAAGCCCGCACAAACGAGCAGGGGAAGACGTCGCTTGGCGGGCGCGGCCGCGACGCCCGCCGCCGCGGCAACGAGGGGGAGCGCGCCGACGTACAACCAGTTGTCCCAAAGGTAATTCCGGCCCCAGTAGAGGTCCGGCCCGGCTTCGTTCGTAACGCCGAAGAAGTAAGGGCAAAGAAGGGTCAACAGGTTTTCGGGCGAGAGAGAGAACCGGCCGCAGAACTCGATGCTGGACCTTCTCCGGAAGCACTCGCTCGCGAAATCGGCCGTCGGCAGCAGCTGGATCATCCCGATGCCAATTCCCAGGAGAACGAAGACCCCGAGAAGGACGACGGCCCGCAACTCGCGCGCCGCCGCCCCTCGCCCCTGGCGCAAGGCGAGAATCGCTTGACTGCCCGCGTAAAGGAGAAGGAAGAGGGAAAACGCGTAAGTGAGCGGGGGGTACCCGGCCAAGATCAAGCTCGCGTACGCGAGGGAGAATCCCGCCAGGGACGGAATGCTCGGCGCTCGGCGGGAGCGTTCCCAAAACAGGAGAAGCGCCGGCAGCGTCATGAGGCAGAGAAGGTGGGGCAAGCGCCCGGAATGCGCCATGGATATGGCTGGACTCGAGAAAGCCCAGACCAGAGCGCCGCAAAAGGAGGCGCGACGACCCAAACCCACGGCCCGCAGGTATCCCCAGAAGAACAGCCCGCCCGCGAGAAAAGAGAGAGCGACAAGCCCATTGATGGCCGCGCCCGTCGGAAACACGATGAATAGAAGCGACAGGGGGTGGAAAACCGACGCCTGACCCTCGCCGAGAAACGGCATGCCGAGCATGATGTGAGGGTTCCAGAGCGGAACCTCGCCCGCCCGCCAACTCTGCCCGGCGAAGTCGTTCAGGAAATAGAACATGCCGGGGTTGTCGCAACGGGGATTGCCGAGAACCCGGCCGCCTGGGAAGACGAGAAGGGGGGCGAAGGGCGCGAGGAGCAGGATGCCCAGCGCAACAGCATGCGGGGCCGTCGATTTCCGGGAGAGCGGCAAGTCGCGAGATCTGGGTCGAGGCATTGTGGACCGCGCTCCGTGCGTCGGCGCGGCTAGAGCTTGTCGAAACTCTCCGGGGACCGGCATTTGGCGATCGCGTCGTCGTAAGAGATGAGGCCTCGCTGGTAGAGGTTCTTGAGCGACTTGTCCATGGTGATCATCCCCTGCTCATAGGAGGTCTGAAGGATCGTCATGATCTGCTCGGTCTTCTTGCTGCGAATCACCTGTCGAACGGCCGGCGTCGCCACGAGAATCTCGGTGGCCACGACGCGCCCTTGATCGCCCGGAATGGGGAGCAGCAGCTGGGCGATCAGCGCCTGAATGGAATTGGCGAGCTGGATGCGCACTTGCTCCTGCTGACCGGGGGGAAAGACGTCGATGATGCGGTCGATGGTCTGCATCACGTCCGGCGTATGGATCGTTGCCAGAACGAGGTGTCCGGTTTCAGCCGCCGTCAGGGCGGTCGAGATGGTCTCGAGGTCGCGCATTTCGCCGACGGCGATGACGTTGGGATCCTGGCGGAGACTCTCGCGAAGGGCGCGGGCGAAGGATTTCGTGTCGCTCAGCACTTCGCGCTGTTTCACGATGCTGCGCTTGTGTTGGTGGAGAAACTCGATGGGGTCCTCGATGGTGACGATCATGCAGGAGCGGTTGGCGTTGATGGCGTCGATCATGGCCGCCATCGTCGTCGTCTTGCCCGATCCCGTCGGCCCCGAGATGAGAATCAGCCCGCTCTCGCGGCGCGTCAGTTCCTCGACGATGGAAGGCAGCCCGAGTTGCTTGATTGAACGGATCTCGAGATGGACGACTCGGAAAGCCGCCTCGACGGCCCCGCGCTGGCGATGGACGTTGACGCGGAAGCGCCCCACGCCGCGAACGTCCAGGGAGAAATCGAGCTCCCACTCGAGCTCGAACTTCTCCTTCTGCGCGTCGTTGAGGACCCCCAAGATCATCTCGGTGACTTCTTCCCTGGGAATCGGGGGCACATTGAGCCCCCGAAGCTTCCCGTCCACGCGCAGAATGGGGGGCGTTCCGCCGCACAGGTGCAGGTCCGACGCCCGATGGGCAATCGCTTCCCTGAGCAGAGCGACGAGTTCCATGCGAATCTCCGTTCCATTCCCGACCCGCCGGGTGAAGGTCTTGGCGATTCCGAGCCCTCGCGACTCCGAACTCAGAACGCTGACCCGAGGACTCCTGCTTGCCACAAAACGGCGGCATTATCAAACGC
>DATKZW010000216.1:0-6725 GCA_035527775.1 Sumerlaeia bacterium
CGCTCTTGCCGACGATCCCGATGAACTCCCCCGGCTCGATCTTCAGATTGATGTTGTTCAGGACGGGGTTGTAGGCGTCGTAGCCAAAGGTCACGTTCCGGAACTCGATCTCGCCCCGCGGCTGGGGGGGAGAGACGGGATGGGGGTCGATGGGCACGGCGGAGGTGGAGTCGAGGACCTCGAAGACGCGCTGGCCGGCCGTGACGAAGCCGCTGATCCAGTTCGAGAAGGCGCTGAGCGCCGTGACCGGCGCGTAGAACATGAAAACGTACAGGATAAAGGCCTGGAGCACCCCCAGACTCATCCCTCCATCGAGAACGCTGTGACCTCCCAGGTACCAGACGGCGATGCCGCCGAGGGAGAAGAGGAAACCGATGAAGGGGTTGAAGGTCGCCAGGTTCATCAGGAGCGAGCGGGCCGAGTCCTTCATGTAGCCTGAGGCCTCGTCGAAGCGCTCGTTCTCTCGTTTCTCCTGAGCGAATGCCTTGACGAGGCGGACGCCGGAATACAAGCCGGAAAGAAGCCGCGAGAGCTTCGACCGGCTGTCGACGTACCGATAATGGCATGGGTAGAGAAATCGCCAGAACAGCGTCGTGCAGACGGCCGAGATCGGTATGGGAATCAGGACGTAGAGAGCCAGTTCCCAGTTCATGTAGAAGAGGATCGATCCGATGGCGACGACGCGGAACAGGTTGACGAGGAGTCCCTGAGCCACCTGCTGGACGAAGCTCTGGAAGTACTCGACGTCGTAGAGGACCCGGCTCATCAGGCTTCCCGCCGAATGGCGGTCGTGGTAATCGACGCTGATGTCCATGAGCTTGTTCTGGAGCGTCTCGCGAAGCTCGAAGGTGATTCGGGTGCCAATCCATGCGCTCATGCGACCGTTGATGACGCCCAGAAACTGGGTGACGGCGTGGATCCCGAGCAGGGCCAGAAGGATCCAGACGAGCAGCCTGGCGTTGCTCCCCTCGGCGGGCGTCTCGCCAAAGAGCATGTGGGTGACCGGGAAGGACGCGTTTTGGGGAGGAGCGAGGACCTCGTCGATCAGGGTTCGCGTGATTTGGGGCGGCAGTTGTTCGATTCCGACGGAGCAAACCGAGAAAAGCAAGAGCAGAAGGACGTAGCCGTAGTAGGCCTTCATCAGGCCGACCGTGCGGAAGAAGAGCCCGCGCGTGGCGCGGCACCGGGGACAGGGCGTTTTGCGGCTGGGAAGGGGCAGGCCGCATTTGTTGCAGACGAGATCGCTGGGGCGCAGCAGAGCGTCCAGCTGTTCCGGCTCTCCCTTGAGGACACGGTCGATCTCTTTGGCGGCCCGGTCGAAGATCTCGCGGCGGGCGTTGCTGTAGCGCGCGACGTCGACGTAGGCGCCGTCCATTTGGAATTGGAGAAAGGCGCTGCCGACGGTCTGGAAGGTGCGGACTTTCTCGATTTTGCCCAATTCGAAGGGACCGGCGAGGAGTCCGTCGCCCGCGCCGTCCGCCGAAAGAGTGGCGGCAGCCGAGCGAGTCACGACGAGCCAGGCGTCGCATTTGCGGCGGTCCAAGGTGAGATCGCTGCGAACGCAGAAGAGACAGGCGGCCTCATCCAACCCCGCCGCTTGCGCTTGCGCTCGCACGTCGGGTGGAACTCGGCTCAGGGACACTTCGTTGTCGAAAACGCCCATCGGCGTCTACACTCTCGCGCCAAACGGCAGTCGCGATATGCGTGTCCGCGCGGGCCTGCGCGGCCCAGAGGGAAACGCAGAACGGGACGGCAATTGCTAGTTGCTTTGCGATCGGGAATCTCGAATAGTTAGGACGGTCTCCGGCCCCCAATTGGGCGCGCGCAAAGCAGATGCTCCAACCCGGGACCGCACCCTTCCACCGAACGGGGCGGCGCGCGAGCCTTCGTCTCGGCCTTGCGCCTTTTCTAGATTGCCGTTTTGGAGTCGTGTGGATGGATCATCCACGAAGCGATGACTTCACACCCCCTGGTGAGAAAAACGACGTTCCTGGGTTGGCTCTTCGCGGAAAGACGGCTTTCAGGAGACATAGCGCGGGAGATCCTGGGCGAATCGCGAAAGACCTCAAGAGGTTATGTCAAAAAGCCCACTCCGGGCTCCCGGGAGTCTTTAATACCTCCTTGCTGGTCCCGATTGCAAGAAAAAAGAGGAAAAAAAAAGACCACCGCCCGGATCCGGCCCGTCCTTCTTGGGAGGAGGACCCGTTCAGCGAGGGCTGCGCAAGGCCGCGTCCCTCATGGCAAGTGACGCTCGCGCAGATCGCGGTGGACCCGTTCGCGGCATTTGGCGCACAAGGTGAAAAGATACGCCTCGTAGACCTCGTCTTCCACTTCGTCGGGATCCATTTGGGACATCTGCTCTATCAGTCTCGCCATCTCTTCCTTGAAATCCAGCGCGAGGTCTTCGGCCGTGAATTCAGGAGGAGAAGGATCGGCGAGAATCTCGATTTTCATCCGGTAAGCGATGGCCGGTTTCTCGATGGTTTCGCCGCAGCTTTCGCAGATCTGCTTCATGACCGGGTTCGTGGAAGCCCCAAGACGGTCGAGCGCGTCTTCGGGACGGGAGATCGTTTTCAGCCGTCAGGTCTTCTCGTAAGAGCCGAACGACGGCGCTTGATGACGCTTCCGGCGCCTGCCAGGATCGAAAGAACGGTGAAGAAGCTGCTCCAGCCGACTATCGCTAGCCACAGACGCCACGACGGGGCGGTCTGGTAGAACAGAATGCTTTGGGCGATCCGAACGGGCGCCAGGAGCGGGTTGAGCAACATGGCCGTCTGGGCCCACTCGGGCAAAGACCAGTACGGATAGACGACGGGCGTGGCGCAGAACCATCCCCCAAGGGCCGGCCAGAGAACGGCCGCCGGCAGGCGCCGGTCGAGACCGAGGAGGCGAAGAGAACGTCGAGCCAGAAGGGAGAGGTTCACGGTCAGCAGAACCATGAGGCCCAGGAGAAGAAAAAGACCCGTCCCGATGGCCACGGTTCTGTCGAGCAGGAAAGCAAGGCCGCCAACGAGAAACAGGAGCCACACGGCGAAGACCTCAAGGCGAAAGCCGGTCGTAAAGGCCAACTGACCCAACGTCATGGATGGACGCCGCCACGCGTCGGCCAGCGCCCCGGCCATCACAAGCCACGGCGCGTAGCCCGAGACGAGGAAGAGCGCGTAAGTGAACGGTCCGAAGTCGATGCCCCTCACCCGCGCCAGCGCTTCCACCCGGGGCCCGAGAAGCGGCCCCAAGGCAAGAGCCAGCGCCAACGGCGTCGCGAAAGGTCCGAGCAACCACCACCCGCCGGCGGCGGACACTTCCCCGCAGGGACGCGGGCGGGGCGGGCAGGCCCCGCAGGCCTCATCCGCCGTTGCCGGGACTTCTGATCGGACCATCCGGTGGATGAGATCGCCCAACGCCCGGCGGCGATGCTTGTCGGCGGCGCGAATGGCCGCTTCGAACTGGGGTGTGCGAAGCGGGGCGATATAGGGCGTTTCGAGCAAAACGAAGGCCATCAGGATCCAGAAGGTCAGGTCCACGATCCGCACGTAGAACATGTACTGCACACACCCATAGACCATCCAGGCGGCCAGCATGCCGGCGCCGCCGACGATCCACGGGGCGCGGCGCGGATCATCCGCCGACTTGCGCCAAGTCCGGGCGAGCGAAGACACTGCCGCGCCAAGCATTGCCAGGAAAAAGATGAGAGCGAAGGGACCGCGTTCGGCCAGAAAATGCAGGTACGTATTGTGCGCCGTTCCTTTGTCCATGGTGTAGAACCGGCGCCCCTCGCGAAACTCGTCGCTGTGGGCCATGTAGTAATAGCCCATCCCCACTCCCAGAACCGGGTGGCGCATACTCAGAGTCCAGGCGGAATGCCAGATCGCGCTGCGGTGCCGAATCATCCCGAACTCTCGGACCCGGCGGCCCAACGCCGTGTCGCCACGATAGGCGAGAACGCCGAGAATGACGGCCACGAGAACCGCCGCCCCGCCCACGGCGCCGAACAGTCGCGCGGCTTGCCTTCGTCCTCCCTCCGAGCGCAGAAGGCCCAGAGCAGCCAGGATCCCAACCGTCACATAACCGGCCGCCAAGGCCAGCACACCGCCCCGCTGCAAGGTCAGGAGCATGACCCACCCGGCCACGGCGCAGAGCGCGAGTCCGCCGGCGCGCAACGCCCGGGTTTCGAACGAAGCGCCCCGCGTCGCCTTCTTCCCGGGGCGCAAACAGAACGCGAGCCCCATGGGGGCGAGCAACGCGATCCATTCCGAATACCACCCCGAGTGCCAAAACAAGGACTGGAGACGCTCGTAGCCGAACTTGAGGATTTCCGGGTTTTCCGGACGGAACCAGTTCAGGGGCAAGACATGGAAGAAGTCCAGGAGCCCCAGAAGCATGCTCGCGCCCATCCCGATCCAAAGATTCCGCAGGAGGCGCCAACGGACGCGCCTGCCCCGCCATTCGTCCACGAGGTAGAAGAAAAGGAGGAGGGAGAGAGTGAGGTCGAGAGACGCGTGAAGCGGCCACATCACGTCGAAGGCGAGAGAGCCGTAGGCGGCGAAAATCGCGGGCGTGATGAACCCCGGCCATTTGGTATGGGCGTAACGAGCGTGGGCGTACTGCTCCCCGAGATGAGGCAAGAGCGACGCCCCGGCCACCAGCCACCCCAGAACCAGCCAGGGGTTCAGAGGCGTGTAGACGAAGGGGGGCGCTCCGAGGCGCCAACGCCGCCACAGCCATCGACCCACGACGAGCCACAAGGTCATGTCGACGAAGTAGAGGGCATAGGGCGCGCCCGGCTGGTTTCCAAAAAAGGGGAAAACCAGGGCCAACGCGTAAAGAGGCCAGCGGCGATTCCAGAAAGCCAGACCCCACACAACAGCCTGGGCAAGCAGCACGTAGAAGTTCGCATGCCGGAAGAGGGACCAGTAGCACAGCGCCGCCAAGAGGAAAGCCAGAAACGACAACCCTCGAGCCAGCCGGGCGCCCGAAGGCCGGGCAGGGGATCCCATCCCCCGCCTTGCGTCCGCACACGCCGAGGGAAAGGACTCGCCTTCCGGAGTTGGGACACTGGGTTCGCGCGGCGCCTTCCCGCTCATCTCGCGTTGCCCTCGCCCGGGGGCCCCAGGGGTGAAGCCGTCTCCACGCGCTCGTCGGCGCCGTCCGCGATTTCGATGACCTGCCCGTCGTGGAGCAGTTGAGCGTCGGACGGGAGCGAGGCGTTCGCGGCGAAGTGTTCCAGGCGGCAGGAGATGTGGGTGAACCAGGTTTGCTCCGGCCGTAGGCGCCGGCTGAATTCTAACGCCTGACCGAGGCCGAAATGGGTCGGGTGAGGCTTGGGACGCAGGGCGTCGACAATGAGCACTTTCACGCCCCTCAACAGCGCCAGGCTCGAGTCCGGCACGGCGCTGCAGTCGGTCAGGTAGGCTAGATCCGGCCCCAGGCGGAACCCCAGGATATCGAGGACGCCGTGTTTGACGGGCGCCGGCACGACTTCGAGGCCGTCTACCAGAAAAGGGACCGCCGGCTCGATGGGTCGGAGATCGAGGTTCGGCACGCCGCCGCCGGTCTGAGGAGGGTGGAAGCAGTAGCGGAACCGTCGCCGGAAGGTTTCGAGCACGGTTTCGTCGCCATAGACTGGAACTGGCCGGTCTGACGCGGCGCAGAGCGGCCGCAGATCGTCTATGCCGTTGATGTGATCGGCGTGGTCATGGGTCATCAGAACGGCGTCGATCCGGTCCAGCCCGTAGAGGAGCGCTTGCTGTCGGAAATCGGTGGAGCAATCCACCAGAATTCCCCGTCCGGCGCGCTCAACGAGAATGCTGCTGCGCAGCCGCTTGTTCTCGGGCGCCCGGGAGCGGCAAACGGGGCACTCACAGCCGACGGCCGGCACTCCGGTCGACGTTCCCGATCCCAGCACACGGATTCGCATGACCGTCTCCACAACACCCCCGCCACGCCGGCGCTGCCGCGGCAAGTAGTCTCCGCCACACAGACTGGCGGAGCGCTTCCACGCCGCCACAATATCATCGCACCTTCGGGCGAATTGCCAGCTTTTCTTGTGGAAACGCCGCGCGCCAGGCCGCACGGGGCTTTGGCGGAAACAACGCTGCCGGAGCGAAGGCTCCGGCGGCTTCGATGAGGGGAACGACCGACTGCCCTGTCCCGACCCAGCCGGACCGGGGCGCCGGTTCCGACGGACCAGGGCATTCAGAGCGTCACGCCGTTCTTCTTGAGAAACTGCTCGACCCCCATTTTGCTGATCGACCGCATGGCGGCGGTGCTCAACTTCAGGGCGACCCAGCGGTTCTGCGACGGGATAAAGAGTCGTTTCGTAACAATGTTAGCCTTCTGCACCCGCTTGGTGCGCCGGTTCGAATGGCTGACATTGTTGGCGGCATTGCTCATCTTGCCCGTTATTTGACATCGGCGCGACATGATTGTTTCTCTCCTTCTCCGGCTCGGGCGCTCGGCGCGTCGAGCGAGGGGCTCGCGGCGGGATCGGCTTGGCCGTCGCCATGCCCCCCCCGTCTGCCTTGCGGTCCAGAACTCCCCTCGCTGCGGCATGTCCGGTTCGCCTGCGCGCAACCGAGCGAAGGAGGCTACCATGTCCTGCGGGAAATGCAAGCCCTTTTTCCCCTGCTGTTCGATGCCCTCAATCCTTCACGCGTGGAGCGATGCGGCGTCTCGGGGGGCGCGGCGGGGGTGGTTTTCCGGCGCGGGGGCTCCTTGCTCCGGCT
>DATKZW010000217.1:0-3159 GCA_035527775.1 Sumerlaeia bacterium
CGGGAATCGCTGCGACCGAGCCGACTCACGCCGCCAGCTGGGGTCTCCTCAATCTCGAGAGTGGAACATGGGACGCCGACGTCATCGGACTACTGGCGATTCCGGAGGAACTCCTCCCCACGATCCATCCCTCCGCGCGCCCCTTGCGCGCAATCCTTCCCGAGCGCGCCAGGGTTTTCGGCATTCCCGACACGACGCAGGTCTGCTCCCCCGTGGGCGACAATCAGGCCAGCTTCATCGGCGCGGCGGGACTCGACGGCGACGCCATGGTCGTCAACCTCGGAACGGGCGGCCAAGTTTCGATCCCCCGAAAAGAACTCGCCTTTGCCCGCGGGATGGAAACGCGGCCGATGCCGTTTGGGGGATGTCTGTTGGTCGGGGCCAGTCTTTGCGGGGGATGGTCCTACGCGCACCTGCGGCGGTTCTACCAGGCCGTCGCCCGCGAGATCGGCGCAGTCGAAGTGAGCGACGAGCAAGCCTACGCCCGCATGAACGCCCTCGCCGCGAGCGCGCACGAGACCGCCGGCGGCTTGACCGCCGACACGCGCTTCTCCGGGACGCGGGGAGATCCGTCGTTGCGCGGGGCGGTTTCGGGCATCGGCGCGGACAATCTGACCCCGGGCAATCTGGCGCGCGCGATCCTGGAGGGGATGGCGCGGGAGTTGAGGGACATGGCCTTCGCGGCGGGCCTTGAGGATGCCCGTGAAATCGTCGCTGGCGGCAATGCGGCGCGAATGAACCCCTTGCTGCTGGATATCATCGAACGGCAGTTCGGTTTGCCATGCCGGTTGGGGAACGCGAGGGAAGAGGCGGCTGCGGGCGCCGCGCTGGCGGCGGCGCGCGGACTGGGTCTGTTGGGGGCAGGAGACCGGGGATGAGAATCTTCTCCGCCCGCTGGAGCGAAGATTGCGAGGGTCCGGAACGGCGGCAGGTCGTGTATCTGAACGGGCGCGGCTTCCGGCGCCGCCGGCGCCCCAATCCTGAAGGACCGAGCTCCCAGGTGGCGATGTGGAGGTTCCGTCCCACGCCGGGCGCGCCGAGAGCCCGGACCATACCTGGCTGCGGACTCGATCCTCGCCCGGAGGCCACGCGGAAAGGAGGCGCCGGAAAACACCCTGACATTGAAAGACTCTTGAACGAGGAAAACCAACGCTACGCTTGAAAGGATTCACTCCCATGACGAAACCATGGCGCCTCGCCGCTCGATTGGCGGCCCCTCTTCTTCTGGTTCTCGGGGCCTTATCCCTTGCCGGAAACGCCGGCCCGCCGAAGCTCCCGAAGCCGCAAATGGACGGCGGGAAACCCCTCATGCAGGCGCTGAGGGAACGCAAAAGCGCTCGCTCCTTCTCCGACAAGAAGGTTCCGGATCAAGTCCTCTCGAATCTCCTTTGGGCGGCGGCCGGCGTGAACCGTCCCGATTCGGGAAAGCGGACCGCGCCCTCCGCCATGAATGCGCAGGAGATCGACGTCTACGTCGCCTCGAGCGAAGGCCTGTCCCTCTACGACGCAAAGCAACACGCCTTGATTCCCGTTCTATCTGAGGACATTCGAGGCATGACGGGGGGCCAGCCGTTCGTGAAGGAGGCGCCGATCAACCTGATCTACGTGGCGGATTTCTCGAAAATGGGGACGGCGCCGGACGCCGAGAAGACCTTTTACTCCGCAGCCGATACGGGCTTCATCAGCCAGAACGTCTATCTTTTCTGCGCTTCGGAAGGCCTGGCCACCGTCGTTCGAGGGGGCATCGACCGAGACGCTCTTCGAGAAGCGATGAAGCTGCGACCGGAGCAGAAGATCACTCTGGCGCAGACCGTGGGGCGCCCGAAGGAGTAATCGTCGGGGCGACGCCGCGGAGCCGGGCTCGCGAAGCGCGCCGCTTGCCATACATTGGGGCGCAGCCTTGCCTCGCGGCGGCGAAGGGCGAGGTGCGCCTCGCCTACGACGACATGCGGCGCCTAACCTCCGTCGCGGCGGGGGACGCCTCCTGGCTCGGGCGCTATGAATACGATATCAACGGCTTCATCACGAAACTCGACGAGGGAACGCTCTGCGCGACCGACTCGACGTTCGCCTACGACGCCGACACAAACGCCTTGACGCGGGCCGTGCTCGGGTATATGGTGGATGCGTCGAGCCGCCTGTCGAAGCACGCGCTCTCCTACGACCGGCTCGGGCGCGCGGCCGACCACACCTTCGGCTCGGACAACGCGGGGAACACGCACCGCATGAGATGGCAGTATTCCTACGACGACTCGAACGCGGGAAGGCTGACGGCTATCGCCTCCTCCAACGATGACGGGCTGTCGTCGGGCGAGACGACGTATGCGTACGACGACCACGGCCGCCTGACGCACCTCGGCCTTCGCAACGGCGCGCACACGACCTACGCCTACGACCGGGGCGGGCGGCTGACGCGCCTCGCCAACGCGCACACGAGCGGCTACCTGGGCGTGTCCTTCGATTACGAGTATGACGCGAACTCGAATATCACGCGCATCGCCCAGGACTTCAACGGCGTGGACGTCGCGCACGAGTATGCGTACGACGAACTGAACCGCCTGACGCGCGAAAAGACGTGCGACTACGACGACGCGTACTCCTATGACGACGTGCGGAACCGGACGGCGTTGACGCGGATCGCCGGCGGCGTGACGAAGGCGACGGCGTACAGCCACAACGCCGCGCACGAACTGACGCAACTGGTGTACAGCGAGGGTGCCGCCGCGCAGTACACGAAGACCTACGGCTACGACGCGGCGGGGAGAACGACGCGCGTGACGAAAGCGGGCAACGGCCTCACGACCGTGGTTCACACTTACGACTGGGACGCAGCCGACCGCCTCACGCGCGCGCAAGTGGACACGGGCGGGAACGTGAAGACCATCGAATACGCATACAACGCGGCGGGGCTGCGGGTCCGACGCGTGGACACATCGACGAACGTGACGAAACTCTACTCATATCAAGGCCACAACTTGGCGTCGATTCAAGAGAGTTCGGGTGGCTCCTATGGCGCGAAGGACTGGACGTACACGGTGGGGCCGGGCATGATCAGCAATGCCTTGGAGCGACACCAGGTTGCTTCCGGCGGGGGCTCGACAACCTCGCAGTACTACCAGTACGACCACCGCGGCAACGTCGTCGCCGTGACCGACTCGA
>DATKZW010000218.1:0-14143 GCA_035527775.1 Sumerlaeia bacterium
CCCGTCGTCGCCATTGGCGGGATCACACTGGACAACCTCGAGCCGGTCCTACGGGCCGGAGCGCGCAACGTGGCCGTCGTCTCTGCGATCGGCCGAAGCGCCGACCCGTCGGCCACAACGCGCGAATTCATCCGGCGCATCGAGGCCTTTCAACAACGGAACGCGCCGGGATCGCGGGAGACCGCGGCGCCGAACCCCGCGTCGCCCGGAAGCACGGACCCGGTCCGCGAATGCCCCGGTTGAAGCGCTACGGCACGGACCCGGTCCGCGGGAACGTCGGGCTCGAAAGCACGGACCTAGTCCGCGGCATCCGGCGCTCCTTTGGGTCCGGAGGGAAGCGTTCTTGGCTCCGCAGAAGAACCCCCGCCCCACAACGCTCGCGCAGATCGGCGAAGATGGTCTCGTTCGCCGCATTGCGCAATGGGCGCGGCAGCGCCCCGCATCGATTCCTCTCGCCAAACGGATCGGCCGCGCGCGTCCAGCTTGGGCGGGCATGGAGTTGGTCGCGGGCATCGGCGACGACACGGCCGTCGTACGCCCGGCGCCGGGCGCGCCGCCGATGGCGGTAACGACCGACATTCTCATCGAGAACGTCCATTTCCATCCGGACCATCCCCCCGAACTGCTAGGTGCGAAAGCGGCCGCCGCAAACCTGAGCGATCTCGCCGCCGTCGGCGCCTGGCCCGCATGGATTCTGGTCTCCTTCGGGGCGTCGCGCAGGACCTCCGTCGAGTGGGTCGAAGCCCTTTATCGCGGCGTCGTCGGAATGATCGAACCGTATGGATGCCTCTGCATCGGGGGCGATTGCTCGAGAGCCGAGCGCCTGACGATCAACGTGACGGCGGCGGGCAACTGCGATCCCACTTCGTCGCTTCCTTTCCGCAATCGAGCCCGTCCCGGCCAAGTCCTCTACGTCACCGGCACACTGGGGGATTCCGTCGCCGGCCTCGCCTTGCTTCAGGGGCGGCTTCAGACGCGTGAGGAGAAGACGCGGCGCGACGCCGCCCGGCTGATCGCCCGGCACCAAAGCCCCACGCCCCGGGTCGAGGCGGGCGTGGCGATCGCCCGTCATTGTCCCGATGCGGCAATGATCGACCTGAGCGATGGACTTTCCGTCGACCTTGCGCGGATCGCCGAGGCGTCGGGCTGCGGCTTCGACGTTCGCGTGGCCGCTCTTCCGCTCTCGCCCGCGCTCAAACGTCTCGCTCCGCGGATGGGCGCTCTCCCGTGTTCGGGGGATTCCCCGGCAGAACGGACCGCGGCCCAGTCTTTCGCCCTTTGCGGCGGGGAAGACTACGAGCTGCTCTTCGCGACGGCGCGCCCGGCGGAAGAATGGATTGAGAAAGTGAGCCGGGCCGCCGGCGGGCGTCCCCTGCGCATCACGCGCATCGGCGTCGCTGTGGGCGCCGAGAGCGGCGTTCGCTACCTCGACCGCCGCAGGCGGCCGATCGAGATTCTCGGCGGCGGCTTCGAGCACTTCTGAGAAGCGGAGCGCACGAAGACGTCGTCCGTCGGAGACGGCCTCCCACGTTTGGCTGTAGCGTGGGAGGCGGCCTCCGGCCGGCGAAGCGCAACAGATTCATGCGTTTCCGAAACCTGCACCCCTGGAACGTCACGCCGCGCGAAGCGATCGCCATCCAAGATCGGCTTCGGGGTCGGGTGCGCATGCAGGGGACACTAGCCGAAGTCCGCCGCATCGCCGGCGCCGACATCTCTTGGGAGCGCGCCGGCGGGATGGGGTTCGCGGGCGTGATCGTCTTTGAGTTCCCATCGCTCGAGGAGGTCGAGCGCGTTTCGTGCCGCGGCGAAGCGACTTTCCCCTACGTTCCCGGTCTTCTCTCCTTTCGCGAGGGCCCCCTTCTCCTGGAAGCGTTCGAACGACTCGAGACCGAACCCGACCTGATCTTTTTCGACGGGCAGGGGATCGCGCACCCCCGCCGGTTCGGCATCGCCTCGCACATGGGACTCCTTCTCGCCAAGCCTGCGATTGGGTGCGCGAAGTCGCGCCTTGTGGGTGCGCATCGCGACCCGGGGCCGAGGCGGGGCAGCCGCGCCGCCTTGCGCGACAAAGGCGAGGTGATCGGTGCGGTTCTCAGAACGCGGGACGAAGTTCGCCCGGTGTACGTTTCCGTCGGCCACGGGCTGAGCCTTCAGGAAGCGGTGCGCCTGACGTTGCGCTGCTCGGACGGCTACCGCATCCCGCGGCCCACCCGCCTGGCGGACCATTTCGTCGGAGAAGAGAGGTTGCGGGCGCAGCTGGAGAGAGAATAGGACATCGGCCGTTGGTTCTGAGTCGCGTTCTGGGGGGATCGCCGGGACAGAGATGGCGGCGGCACGACGCGACGCGCGAATGGTTTTCTTTTACGGGAATGGCGCGTGTTTCCGATCGCGGATTGCGCGACGGAAAAGGGAAGGAGAGGAAAGATGTCGGCTTTCGACCGCTACTTCGACCTGAAGGCGCGCGGCACAACCGCCGCGACCGAGCTGCGCGGCGCCGTGGCGACGTTCCTGACCATGGCCTACATTCTCGTGGCCAACGCGGGGATTCTGGCGGCGGCGGGCGTTCCCCGCGAGTCCGTCATCGCCTGCACGGCCTTGGCGGCCGGGATCTGCTGCGTCCTGATGGGCCTGATCGCCAACTTTCCCCTCGCCCTGGCGAGCGGCATGGGACTGAACGCCGTTCTGGCTTTTGAAGTGGTGAAAGTGGCCGGGTCCTGGCAGACGGCGATGGGCCTCGTGGTTCTGGACGGCATCGTCGTGCTGGCTCTTGTGATCTGCGGCTTGCGCGAGGCGGTCATGGAGAGCATCCCGCGCGATCTGCGCTTGGCCACGGGCGCCGGCATCGGGTTTTTCATCGCCTTCATCGGCGCCGTCAACGCTCGCATGGTCATCGTGCCGGGAGGGACCGTCGCCGTACTCAGCGGCAACCCGGACGCCGTTCTGCCGCCCGTGACCTACGGCAGTCTGTCCAACCCCGACACCGCCATCGCCGTCCTCGGATTGCTGGTCACGGCCTTCCTGATGGCGCGCCGCGTCAAGGGCGCCATCGTTCTCGGCATACTCATCAGTACGGTGGCGGCCCTCATCGTCGGCGTGGCGAAGATCCCCGAGACGATCTCCGCTCCCAGCTTCGAAGTCCTTTTTCAGGCCGACGTGACGAACGCCCTGCGCGGGGTCTTCGGCGGCAATCTCCTCCCGCTCCTCTTCGCCTTCCTCATGGTCGATTTCTTCGACACGTTGGGCACCGCGACCGCCGTAGCCGAGCAGGCCGGGCTCCGCGATGAGAAGGGCAAGATTCTCGGGCTGCGACGGATTCTGCTCGTCGACTCGGCCAGCGCCTCCATCGGCGGGTTCTGCGGCGTGAGCTCCGTCACGTCCTACATCGAATCGGCGGCGGGCGTCGCGGAAGGCGCCCGCACCGGGCTCCACACCGTGATCGTGGGCGTCTTCTTCCTGCTCGCGGTTTTTCTCGCGCCCGTTGCCGCCATCGTTCCTTTTGCGGCCACGGCCCCCGCCCTCATTCTGGTCGGCTTTCTCATGTGCGCCCAGATTGTGAAAATCGACTTCAAGAAACTCGACACCGCCATCCCCGCCTTCGTCACCCTCGTGACCCTCCCCATCACTTACTCGATCTGCCACGGCATCGGCTACGGCTTCATCACCTACACGGCGATCAAGGTCCTGTCGCTCAAGTTCCGCGAGGTCCATCCGTTGATGTACGGCATCGCGGCGGCGTTTGCGGCGTACTTCATCTGGGGAGCGGCGTAAGGAGAATGCGGAGTGCGGAATGCGGAACGCGGAGCAGCGAGGGGACCGGCCTCGGAGCGAATCAGGGGCCGCGCCGGTACGCTTCCACATCCTCGGGCGTGTTCAAGTTCCGGCGCCACGGCGCGTCGTCCAGCGGGAGCGTCTCAACGCGGCATCGCGACAGGAAATCGCGCATGCGCCGAACCCCCTCGCCGAGGCATCGTCCCATCGGTCCGGCCAAGTCCTTGCGGTAGACCGCCATCAGCGGCTCCAGACGGCCTTGGGTCGTTACGGGCACGACGGCGTCGCAGTTCGTCGACTCGGCGATCTCGAACAGGCGTCGCGCGAAGGCGGCGTCGAGCTCCGGAACGTCGCACCCCACCACAAAGTTGACCGCGCTGGAAGACGCGCGCAGGGCCGAGTAGAGGCCCATGAGGGGCCCCTGCCCCCGCTCTTCGTCCGGCACAATCGGGAGACCGAGGAACCCGTGGCGCTCGGGACTGTTCGAGGAGAGGAGAATCTCGCCGCAGAGGGGCGACAGCGCATCGCGCAAGCGCTCGACGATCGTGAGGTCTCCGGTCTCTTCGCCAGAGGACCGGTCCCGAGAACGGACCCGAAGCAGCGCCTTGTCCGTCCCCATGCGCGAACTCTCGCCCCCGGCCAGAATGATCGCCGTTCGCGCCGCGCGCCGCGGATCCGCGTGGGGCGTCCCAATTTGCGACGGATCGGGCGCGCCGCCCGCGCGCTCCGTCGGCGCCGCGCTTGAACCGTCGTCCAGCGACGGGGCGCAAGCGTCCCGGTCTGGCGGCGGAGAGCCGTTCTCCGTCTCGGGTCGCGTTAGGGCAGCCAGGTGCTTCTGGAAAGCCCCCTCGACCGCCGCTTCGACCTCGTGGCGAAAAGCGCGATACCTCTCAAGCGCCTCCAGACCCACCGGCGTCAGCGACGCGCTGCCCCCGCCGCGGCGCCCGCCGCGACGGCGTTCAATGACGGCGGCGCCCAGCATGGTCTCGAGTTTGCGGACGTCGCCCCATGCTTTGCGGTAGCTCATGCGCAGGAGCTTCGCCGCCTGGCTCAGCGAGCCCAGGTCGCGGATCGCCTCCAAGAGACGGTAGCGCCCATCCCCGATGATATTGCGCCCTTCCTCGTTGATCACCCAGGTCTTGAAGCGGGGTTGCATGGGAGTTTGGAGTTCAGAGCTTCGGGTCGGCATTCGCCGACCAGGATCGGCGCGTGGACTCCGACGCAATGGCGGCGTTGTAGTCGTCGACGATCCGGCCGACGGCGCGGATCCGCTCGATGTCGCCTGTCGAACTGATTTCGTCGGAAATGCCGAGAATGAGTTTCGGCGCGAAAAGATCGATGATCTTCTCCACGCACGCCTCGAGCTCTTCAACGGGAAACATCTCGTCGAAGTAGATCGCCGGGATGCCGTCGAGCAGGAAAAGATCGTCGCCCAGGGCTTCTTTCACTTCCTCAAGGGTCACATCTCCTTGCGGTTTCGGCGTGATTGCCTCGATTCCGTCCAACCCCGTCTCGCGCGCAAACGGCAGGAGAGTCTTCGTGTCGCCGTCCCAGTGCGAGCAGACGAACTTGCCCGCGGCGTGCAGTTTCTCGCAGCGGCGTTGATAGGCGGGCAGCACGTACTCCCGGAAGAGGGGCGGGGACAGAGTTCCGCCGTGGAGGTTGTCGCCGAAGTTGATGATCTTGATAGGCGAGGCGTTGATGACGTCGATCATCCGGTCGTGCAAGTCGTCCAACGCGCGGAAATACGCTCGGACCGTATCGGGGTATTCGAAGAGCGCGAGGACGCCCGCCTCGACGCCCATGGTGTTGATGTAGAGATCCTGCACGTTGACGCGCGGCATGTACATCGTCGGGGCGCCCAGATCGCCCGCCTTGGCCTGCAACTCCCGGTAGCGCTCCTCGTCCCACTCGAAGGTCGCGCGTTCGGCCCGCCAGAGGGCCACCCGCATCTCTTCCTCGGACGCTATCCAGCGCTTGAGGCTTTCGTGGTACCAGCTGGTGGGCGTGCGCCGGTCGATGGCTCGCTGGGTCCCGACGGGCGTCTCGACGACGTGTTCCATGTCGGTTTCGCCAATCGGGTTTTCCCGATAGAGGACCCGTGGATCCTCGATTTGGCGGAAACAGGCGTTGTACTCGTACAGCCGGGTCGAGCATCCGAGATGGCGGAAAATGTCGAAGTACTCCATGCCCTCGTAGGGCTCGGGAAGGGGCGCGCCGGCGAACCGCTTGTCCGTAATCCAGTACCCGATGCGCGGCTGCCAGATGATTTTCCCCCCGGACTGGCCGAAGGCGACTTGGCGGTGCAACTCCGCGAGATTCAGTTCTTTGTGATCGGTGGGTCGGGGATGACGAGTCATGGGACGTATGCGCGAACCTCCTGCGGGGATGGAACAGCCAGAGATCTCATGCTCTTAACGGATTTCGGGCGCCCGCGCAAACCTTTTCTCTCGCTTCTGCGCGGCGGGTTTTCCTATAATGAGTGCGGCCGGGGAGAGTCGTGGCTGGCGCGAACTTTGCATTTCAACGCTCTGAGTCTCGCCCCTCGGGGGGCTCGCCGTTGCCAAACAGATTGGGCCTAAGGCTTCGACGCGACAAGTAAGGTTCCCTCATGCGCCCCATTCATGCTGAATGTCTTCCCCAACGGATCTGGCGGCGGCCGGGCGCCTGGACTGTCGCCGCATCCCTCGTCGTTTTCGTTTCTCTGCCCCTTCTTGCGAACGCGCAAAGGCCGCTTTCCCGCCAGAATCGCGTGGACAAGCGCCGGAGACTCGACCAGATGCTGGAAGAAGAGCGCGAGAGGCTCGCGGCGGAAACGGCAGCGAAAAAGAAGCGGGAACTCGAGGA
Source organism: Sumerlaeia bacterium (assembly GCA_035527775.1). GTDB lineage: Bacteria > Sumerlaeota > Sumerlaeia > UBA8349 > UBA8349 > DATKZW01. The sequence continues at coordinate 6,616 of DATKZW010000218.1, forward strand.
ACGGCTGGAGGCCCGTAGGACCCGGCGCCCCGCGCCGACGCCGCCAATGCCGCCTGGGTTGATGGGCGTTGTCCCCCTGCCGGTCCCTACAGCCGCCCCGGCGCCCGCGACCGTCTCTTCCGGTCCGCCCCTCGTCCTCATGCTCAAGCCCTTCGACCAGGTCACGCGCGTGGGGCAGAGATTCGTCTCGGAAGTCGCGGTCCATTCCGAAAAACCTCAATCCTTCGACCGTCTCGATGTTCGCATTAGCTATCCTCCGTACGCCGTGCGGCCGATACGGATCTTCGATTACCCGCTCAAAGACGCGCTCGATCCCGAGAATCCGCCGACCAGCGAACTGGGGGGAGGAGTGGTCGCTTACCGCGCGTCGTTCAAAGAACCCATGCCGTCGCTTGGCGGCATCCCCCTTTTCTACGTGGCGTGGGAGGGGATCGGCGAGATTGAGGCGGCGCGCCTGTCGCTGGGCGGCCGGGGAGATCCCGACGACCCCGGTTCGGCCGTCTACCTGGGCGAAGAGAACCTTCTTGAGGCCAACATGATCGTGGGAAAGGCATGCATCGACCAAACCCTTGTCGTCGCCGGCGCCGACGACGCGAAGGCGCCGGGCTTGAAGATCCGACACTCCCGGCGCGAATCGCCTTCGGAGGGAGGTCCGGCCCCGCCTGCCACCGTTCGCCTCGTCCTGGAGTCCCCGGAAGTCTCTCCAGAGATCGGCGAGGAGTTCGTGCTGAACGTCTTCTTGCAGAACCCCGATCGCGCGCACATCGACAAGGTGAAACTCGCCGTCGGATTCGACCCGAGCCAAGCCGAGGTCCTGGACTGGGACTACAAGGGGCGGATCAAGCGGGGGGTGAACGTCTTCGACGCCCACGCGCACCTGCGGTATCCCTTCGACGTCCATCTGCAGAATGAAGCCGACAATCGTCTCGGGCAAATCAGCTACCAGATGGGATTGTCTCGCATGAGTCCCCTTCCATCGGGCGGGCTTGTTCGGATCCGTTGCCGCGCTTTGGGGCCGAGCGCGATCGAAACGTTCACCCTCTTTCCCCCGAACCAGACGCGCAAGTGGGACACAGACGTCCTCGCCGGCGATCGCAGCGTTCTCCAGCGCTCGACGCCGGATCGCGCCGCCGCGCAACCGCCCGCGGAGGCAGAAGCGTCCGGCGCGGGCTAAGGCGGACCGGAGCCGCCGAGCAATTCCTTCGCACGACGGCGAAGCGAAGCTTCGCACAATGGCTAAGCGACGCGCCCCTCCCCGCCGCTCCCTGAAGAGCGTCTCTCCTCCCACCAGCCAGGATCTCCTTCGCGATGAAACAGGGAATCTCTCGACCGCGGGCGGGTCCCTCGCGATCGCTCTCGCCTACCCGAGCAGCTACGCCGTAGGAATGTCGAGTCTGGGGTTCCACATGGTGCGCCAGCAGATTCTCAGGAGCGGCTTGGCCCGGGTGGAGCGCTTCTTCTCCGAACCGACCGGAGCTCGAAGCCTGGAAACCGACCGCCCCGCGGGGGATTTCGACTTACTCGCCTTCTCCGTCGCCTTCGAACTCGACTACCTGCACGTCCTCGAATTTCTCGAGGCGGCGGGTCTCCCCGCGTTCGCCGCGCGGCGGCCGGTCTCGGCCCCGTTGGTCGTCGTCGGCGGGATCGCCGTATCCGTCAACCGCCATCCCATCTACCCCTTTGCGGATCTGCTCGTTCACGGCTCCAGCGAAGGCGCCCTCGGGCCTTTACTCGAAGCGTGCGAACGTCATGCCGGTTTCCGCGGCGCCGCGGCGCCGCGCGCGGCGCTTCTCAGCGATTTGGCGGGGATTCCCGGGGTCGAAGTCACCGCGGGCGCCCGCCAAGCCGTGGGCGCGGATGCGCCGGAGGATGCTGGCGAGGTCGACGGCCGGGCGGTCTTCGCAGCCCAAGAAGACGGCGCCGCTCCGACGTTGGGCCCTTGGCCGGCGTGTTCCCCGGAACTGGACAAACAGATCGAAGAAGGGAACGTTGAGGTCGGTCTCCGGCTGCCCGCCCCTCCGGAACATGCCTCTCGGCACGGAGTTGCGGCGGAGGGCATGGCGGTCTCCCACCTTGTCACGCCCCGCGCGGAATTGGGTCGCCGCGTTCTGCTGGAACTTGCCCGGGGCTGCCCGCACGCTTGCGCCTTTTGTTGGGTCGGACACAACTGCGGGCGATTCGCGCCGCGGCCGGCGTCCGAGATCCTGGCGTCCTGGCAAGAAGCCTCCGAGATCACCGATTGCAGAAGCGTCGGCTTGATTTCTTCGGCCGTGGGCGCGCACCCCGACGCCGACGGGATCTGTGAGGAATTGCTGAGGCGCGGCGCCCCGATGGCGTTCTCTTCCCTGCGGGCCGACGAGATCCGGCCCGTCATGCTGGAGGCTTTGGTCCGCGGCGGCCAGTGCGGCCTGACCCTCGCCCCCGAGACCGGCGACGAAGGTCTGCGTCGCCGCGTCGGCAAAGGGATCCCGGATGATGTCTTCTTCGACGCCATCGACCGAGCCCAGCGCGCGGGCCTCCAGGACCTGAAACTCTACTTCATGACCGGCCTTCCGGGTGAAACCGAGGACCAGGCGGACCGAATCGCGGCGTTCGCCGACCGGGCTCGCGGAATTCTCCAAACCCACGGCCGAGGACGGGGCCGGCTTGGGCGGCTCTCGATCAACCTCGGCGTTTACGTGCCCAAGCCGAACACGCCGCTGGCGCGGCGGGAGCTTCCCCCCTTCGACGTCGTCCGGAAGCGCGTCGCGCGTCTCGCCCGCGCGCTCGCCGGTTTGCCGAACGTCAACGTCGCGCCGTCGAGCGCCGATCTGGCCGTCGCCCAGCGGATCCTTTCCATGGGCGGCTTCGAATCGGCCGCCTTTCTTCACGAGGTCTGGAGGTCCGGTGGGCAGTGGCGTCCCGTTGTGCGGAGAATCGTGCGCGAGCGGAAAATGCGTGGGCGCTTGTTGCGGTAGGAACAGGTCAGCCAACGGTCTGGTTGCGATAGCGCCGTCTCCCGACTCCGTCCTGCGATGGACTCATGACGCCTGCGGGAAGTCTCGTTTCCGGCGGCTACTCTTGCATCCGGTCGTCGATCATCTTGATGTATTCTTTGAAAAGACTCCCGGCCCGCGGGTCCGTTTCGTAGCGCGAGAGAACCTCGCGGGCGATGGCCGCGTCGGCGATCGAGCGCATGGCGCGGATCTTGTCGACCGCCTCAGGGCGGAGGGTTTCGTAGTCCCCGCGCACGCTCAGGGTGGAGGTATGGGAGTAAGCCAGGACAAGGGCGGCGTGCCGCAGCCAGAAGAGGCGCTCGCGGTCCTTATCGCCCGGCGCAAGGGTGTCGCGCACGTCGTCGTAACTGCGCTTGAAGGCGCGGTAGGCGTCGACCCATTCCCCCGCGCCGACGTACTTGTCGAGGTCGGCGATGGTCTTCACCTTGGGGTAACGACGCTTGGCGCCGTCGATGGGCGTTGGGGTGGATTCCTCCCAAAGCGCGTCGCCCGGCGACGGGGTGGGCGCGACGATCAGGTTGATGGTTACGGGCGCGTAAGCCAGGATCAGAGGATCGCCGCTCCAGCGCTCGATGTTGATGAAGGGCTCCATGACCTGCTTCGTGTTCTTGTCCGCCCAGTCCCGCAGGCTGTTCTTCACGTACGTGTGGAGCTGTTCCAGCGTGACCTGGCCGCGGGTGTTGCTCGCCTTGCCGGTCAGCCCATCGAGCAAGAAGAAGGTGAAAGCGCCGTGCCCCGCATCGGCCATTTCGAAGGAGACCTGCGAATCGCTGCACGAAGCCAGGAAGAAGTGTCCTTTCGTCTCCTTGATCTGTTCGAAGAGATTGCCTTGCGCCGGGTTGTCCGCGGCGCGGGTTTCGATGACGGGCGTGCGGCAAGCGTCGACGAGGAGCAGCGTGCGCTCAGTCCGTGCTTTCCGAAGCCGTTCGTGGATCTCGCCCAGGCTGAACGCGGTCGCGCTAAGGTCGTCCAGATTCCCGTCGTAAGGGACGAAGAATCCCTCGCGCTCTCCGTCGGCCCCGCGACCCGTCACGCCGTGGCTTGCCACGTAGATCGCGACGAAAGACTCCTCGGTGGCGTAGCGCAGCACGTGCTCGAGTTTCTGGAGGAAGTTGCGGCGGAGGGGCTTGAGCTCCTCATCCGGGCTGCTCGTGACGAGGAGGTAGGCGCGGGCGGGCTCGACGACGCCGCTCTTGACGAAGTACTCGTGGACGCCGCGGGCGTCGTTTTCACAGAACCTCAGCGGCGGCAGCCGTTTGTCGACGTACTTGTTGATCCCGACGGCAATCAGCCAATTCTTCGCCTCTTCCTTATCGCCTTCCGCCTTGTTTGCCTCGGCTCCCGGCTTGGAGTCGCCCGCCTCTGCGCAGAATCCCGTTCCACAAGAGAAGACGGCCCATGTCGTGAACGCGGACGCGACAAGAGCAAACACATTCGGCTTCATCGCATTCCCTCCGAATGACGGCGTTTCCACAGGCTCCATTGTGCCTGGGTTTTCGTCGCGATTGCAAACAAGAAAAGCGCCGCGCGGGGCGAAAGCGGGGCGCGCAGATCGGCGCGGCCCCCGCGCGTTGACTGGAAGCGGCGCAGAAGAGAGTTGGGAGGGCGCCTAGGGTGCAGAGGACCCGAAATGCTCCGTCAGGCGGGTGGAAAACTCTTCTGACTCGGCGAAGAGGTTAATGAGGTCGTGGGTGGTCACGCTTCCCGATCTGAGCGCGGCGGCCCAGTTCGCCGTTTCCGAGTCGTTTGGGAAGCGCCCCAGAAACGCTCGGTAAAGGCGGATGACGTAGTCCTCGGCCGTCGGATTCTTGCTGAGAAACTCCTCCGAGGCGATGACGTCACGCGCCATTCGCTTGGCCTGCCCGCGCTTGTCGTACGTGACGGTGAAGAGAGTCGCCGCGGATTCCAGGCCCTCCCGGTCCACGAGACGATCGAGCAGGCCGATGTACATGGTTGTCACGAAGTTCCGCGTGGAATCGCCCTCCAGGCCGGGGAAAAGGCCTTGGATTCGCGAAGCGAACTCCTCCGATTCGGAGAAGGTCGTCATGACAATCGATCGGTTCCACAGACCTCCGAGCCAGTTGTCGAGTTCTTGCTGGCTCGGGTCGCGGTTGAGGAAAACCAGGTAGCAATCGGTGATAAACTCGGCTCTCGAGCGGTCCCGGTTGCGGTACTCGTCGGACAGGAAGAAGAGCCGGGCCATTTCGCGCGGGACGAAACGGACGTCGATGCCGAAGCTGACGGCGTAGTCGAAGTAACCATGGTGCCATGCGTTCACGGCGCCCGGTTCGGGCTCGCGGCCCAAGATCGTAAGATAGAAGCCGCGGATCAATTCGCGGATCGGCGGCGGGGTGGGGGTCTGCGTCGGAGTTGGGGTGTCGGCGGGAGGGAGAGTGGGGGTCGCCGTGGGAGGGTTGGGGTTGCGATACTCGTCGGCGCCCAAGTCGATGCCGTTCTCTTGGGGGCGAGGGTCGCCCTCGAAATCATGGTCGGGCACGCCGACGTCCGATCCTACGTCCACGCAGAGCGAGAGGGGATGCAGGTGGTAATCCTGGACCGTGTAGGCGTCGCCCCGGGAGGCCGCCTTCGTCACGTCGCCGAAGACGGTGATCTTCTTGTCCGTGTTCGATTCGATGTAGAACGCGGCATCTTTCGTCCATAGAAATCGCCGGGCCAAGGCGTCGGGCTTGAAGTTCGCGGCGATGTCCGTAACGGTCGTCTGGCAGAAATACGGATCGTAGGAGACGCCGCTCATATCGCCGGAGGCGATCGCCCCGAGGAAATCGGGTATGACCGAGATGTTGTTGCTGAGGTAGTTGAGGTCGCCGTCCTCGATGTTGCAGTAGGACACGTCCTGCGTATCGAGGGACACTGCGTCGCCCGCGGAATCGGTAAAGCGGATGTCATCGCTGTTGGCCCAGAGAATATCGTTCTTCATGAAGAGCTGAATGGGCGGCGGCCCTTCCGGGTCGGTCTTGACGTTGAGAAAGACGTATCCCCCCGAGTTGTGCAGCATTGAGTTGTTGGTGGAGTAGAAGCTGAGGCTTTCGTCTTGGGCTCCCGAATAGGCCTGTCCATCCACAAGAAACGCGGAATTGTTGACGTAGAAGCTGTTCGTGAGGATGACCGTGCGGCCGGAGAAAAAGCATCCCGAGTTCCCCCCTGACCGATTTGCGGCGAGAATCGAGTCGAGAACGGCGCGAAAGCTGTCGTGTTTCGTCGAATCGACGGCGTAGATCGCTCCTCCTCGTTCGGCCGCGTAGTTCTGGGAAAAGACGCATCGGACGATCGATAGGACGGAGCGGCTCTCAGACTGATCGGCGGCGATTCCGCCGCCATTTCTCGCGGAGTTCCCGGCTACCACACAATCGTGCAGATAGACGTCGCCGAAAGCCCAAATGCCGCCGCCATAGTCCGCGCCGGAGTTCTCGGCGATAACGCAGGAAGTCGCTCCCAGACGTCCGCCCTCGCCGAGAGAGATGCCCCCTCCCGAGTTGTTCAGAATGCGGTCTCCATAGAAAGTCAGCTGGGAATTGCCCACGGCTTGAATTCCCCTTCCGTAGTTGCGAGTCCAGGACACTTCGTTGTTCTGGAACTGGACGACGGCCGAGTCGATGTAAACCGCGGCGGCGGATTTCAAGTCCCACGTGGTGACGTTGTTGTCGATCGTGTTGGACTTCAGAAGAACGTTTCCGCCTTCGATGTATATGCCTGCGCCGTGTTTGGTCGTGTTGTTCTGGGTGATGCGGCAGTTGCGAATCTCGACGTCGACGTTTCGGCAGGAAACTCCTCCGCCGTAATCGCGAATGCCGTTTCTCAGGGTGAGTCCGTCGATGATGCAGTCCTTATTCATCACCACCACGGAGCCGTCGTCCACGCCGGTGACAACGGTTTCCATTGTTCCCGTGGTTCGGACCCACGTCTGGGGATCGTAGCCGCCGAAGACCGACTCGTAGTCGTCGATCACGACGTTTTCGTGGTATTCCCCGCCGGCGACAAGCACCAAGTGGGGGTTGCTCGCCGTGCCCGTGATGTGGTCGATGGCATAGTTGATGCTCTTCCACGGTTTGGCCTGGGTTCCCAGCTCCGGATCGGGCCGGTCCACGCCGGACGTTGCGTCGACGTAGTAGTAGTCTCCGCTTGCCGGAGAAAGAAAGAACAGAAACGGGAGCATAAGGCCAAGATTCAAAACCCTGCGATCAGGCATCTGAGTCCTCCCTTTTCGCCGGCAGTCCGGTTGCAAGCTGGATGCGCACCCCACGCAATCAACCCTTGGACCCCGTTAATGAGAGATGGAATCGGATCCCGGGGTCTTGCGTCGAGCGAAACACATTGAGTTTAGGAACAGTCCTTCCGGGTGTCAAGGACAAACGAAGCAGTCAGAGCAAAGACCTCAATCCTTCACGCGTGGAGCGATGCGGCGTCTCGGGGGGCGCGGCGGGGGTGGTTTTCCGGCGCGGGGGCTCCTTGCTCCGGCTTTCGTCCGCGATTCGGCCCTCGTCGGGCGGGGATCGCGGCTCTGGGCGGGATTT
>DATKZW010000219.1:0-2088 GCA_035527775.1 Sumerlaeia bacterium
CCACGGCGATCCTGATACTCTTTCCCACGGGCCTGACCTCCCGGCTGTCTTGGTGGGCACCATTCGACAGCCTTTGCATCGGGGTTCAGGCCCATTTTCTACCTCTCTGGAGGAAAACTCACAAAGGCCGGATGTTCTTAACGATCGAGTATCCTGTCGAGCGTCCCGTCCTTCCGGTACATGCTGAACCGGTCGTAGGCGGACTGCCACGGCCCCAGCCGTTCGGGAAGATCGCGCCACGGCGCGCCCGTGGACAGAATCCAGAGCATCGCGTCGAGCATCGTGCGATGGTCGTTCCACGGTCTGCCCGGGCCCTGCCCGTTCTTCGGAAACATGTCCTCGATCAGCGCCCATTGCTCGTCCGTCAGCTCGTGCCGCCGCATCGCCCGACCTCCTTGCGGAAAGGGCTGCCCCCGCAAGGTCTATCGGCTGTTGACGGCACCCACCTTCAACGTATTATCAGACACAGCCTAAGCGGTCCTACATATGTTTCCTGAAGTTGGGGGCTCGGGCATGACGATACAAGGACTGAACCCAAGACCGAACGGAGGGTCAGTCCGTGAATTCGCCCAAGCACGTCCGTCCTCTCACGAAGAAGGAGAAGGCCGAGGTCGACCGCCTCATCCGCAAGGGCGGCGACGCCCGGCCGCTTCGCCGCGCCCAGGTCGTCAGGCTTTCGGCGAAGGGCAGGAAGGCCCGCGAGATCGCAGATCTCCTCGGCTTCTCCATTCCGACCGTGCATCGGATCATCGACCAGTTCGCCGAGCGCGGCACCGAGGGCCTCTTCGACCGCCCCCGCTCCGGGCGCCCGCGCAGGATCACCACCAAGTACGTCGCCTGCCTCAAGAAGGCGGCGTCGAACTCGCCGCGCAAGTTCGGCTACGTGTTCACCTCGTGGACGCTCCCGAGGCTGAGGGAGCACCTCGGCCGGCGCTGCAATGTGCTCCTTCATCCCGACTACCTCTCGCGCCTCATGGCCAGGCACGACATCGTCTACCGCCGTCCGCGGCACGTGATGGCTCACCTCCGCGACCAGCAGGATTACGACGAGAAGAAGGCGCTGCTGGGCTTTCTCAAAAAAACGCGCTCGAAGAGCGGTACTCGTTCGATCTCCTCTTCCTCGATGAATGTGAGGCTCATCTCCACCCGACCTTGACGAAGATGTGGATGTTCCGGGGAGTGCGCGCCGAGGTGCCTGCTGCCGGCACGAACCGGAAGCTCTGCATGTACGGCGCGCTCGACTGGAAGACCGGCCAGGTCCACTACATGGTTCATCCGAAGAAGAACGGGGCGCAGTTCAACGAGTTCCTGCGCCAGCTGCTTGACTCGAAGCGCGACCGCTTCGTCGTGCTCGTCCTCGACAACGCGAGCTACCACGTGACGAAGGCGACGCTCGACCTGCTCACCGAGCACGAGGACCATGTCTTCGTCGTGTGGCTTCCGAAGTACAGCCCGGAACTCAACGCGATCGAGGGGCTGTGGGGCTACCTCAAGAAAAGCGCGCTCAACAACTACTTCTTCGGGGACGTCGAGAGTCTGGAGAAGGCGATAGTCGGTGCGTTCGACGAACTCAACCGTCATCCCGACACCGCCCTCTCCTTGGCGTACGACCATTCTCAGAACTTACGTCGGACCGCTTAGTGCTCCCGTTCAGAAGTCCGTGTAGGGTCTCCATGCCGGCGTTTCAGGCCTTCCGGCCCGCCACGATCAGGGGCTCACCCCGCCGGAATCAGGGACGGGCGCCCCGCAAGTTCCGGGGCTGGAGCCCGGCCGCTCCGGTCGCGGCATTCGCCGAAGCCGCCCGCTGCGGGCGGCTCCATACGGCCCTCTGAAAGGGGGGAACTCCCCTCCCTCCGAGGCGCCTTGTGGTCGGCCCGACACCGACCGCCGCGGCGTACGCCGCACCGGATGATATCGGGCTGAGCGCCGGATTTCCGCGCCGCGCTCCCCCGGAGCCGCTCGGCGCGCGCCCCCCGACGCATCAGCCCACACGTGCGAAACTCCACACGGACTTCCGAAATGCAGCTCTTCCGGACTCTTTGTGACGCCCTTCGAAACACACATCGAGCATGCGTGTGCAGTAGCCCT
>DATKZW010000220.1:0-7672 GCA_035527775.1 Sumerlaeia bacterium
GACTACGTTCTGAACATGGCCTACAACGTTCTGGCCGGCGGGACGCGCCTGGAGGACATCGAGGATCTTCGTCAGGACGCGGCGTACATGGACGCGCCGGGGGCCGTGCGCGACGTTTTACTTCGGCTACGACGCCTATCCGAACCTGACCCGGCGCGCGGACAGCTTGCCGGAGTGGGCCTGGGCGCCGCTGGGGCCCCGGCCGCGCTACACGGTCAAGACGCGCGAGCGCGCCAAGCCCGAGAACGTCAAGGAGCGCATCGTGCGCGAACGCTGTTACAAGAACATTCGGCAAGTGTGCGAACACGTGGCGGAGTTTCCCTATCAACCGACGCATTGCGAGAAAGCCTACCGCATGGTGGTCGTGCGCACGGGCCGCCGTCTGGTCTGTCGCGTTCTGGGCTGCAACGACCATCTCGAGGTTTTCGAAAGATCGGTCCGTTACGCCGCCGCGTGAGACTATGACCCGGGTGCAAACTATTCCTTGGCCAGCGTAGTATGTGTCATACCACTAGTGTAGGTCCCCGGCCTATTTCGGGCCATTTCCGAGCCTGAAAACAGTCAAGCACACCGGACCGCTTCAGTCTTCTAAGGGACCGTGCTTCTTAGACTTACGAAGAGGATGGAGTGGTGGAGGTACGGGGATTTGAACCCCGGACCTCTTGACTGCCAGTCAAGCGCTCTCCCAGCTGAGCTATACCCCCACTCTGAGTCGGTTCGAGGGCCGCGATCCGACTTGCCCGGCGCGCGGTTGCGGCTGGATGATCCCGCGCTCGCTCTGTGAAGCAGACGCTTCACCAAGGGCGCTCGACTCTAGGGATCGGGGTCTCCGAAGTCAAGGGTTTCTTGGGGCAGATTCTGGAAAAAGGCCCTTGCGAAATCGGGATGGTGGCGCGGAGCGGGGGTTTTGGCGAGGACGGGAAATCCGCGTACCCCGGGAATTTGGGGAAAGAAGCGATTTCCCTCCGGGAAACGCCCTGCAAGCGCCCTTTCTACCCCGGCGACCCGGCACGCGGCCCCCTCTCTCACCCCGCCGGCCCCTGGCCGGTTCTCCCGCGCTTGGGGGCCTGGGGGCAGAGCCCGCGTTGCCTCCAAGCCCCCGGAATCAATCGGTGTTCTTGGGTTCCTCCTTTCGTCTGCGTCGTTTGCTTTGGGCCAAGCGGTAGGATTCTTCCTCGATCGGCAGGATGTGGACGCGGTGGGTGAGGCGGTCCAGCAGCGCGCCGGTCAGCCGTTCGGACTCGAAGACGCTGGTCCACTCTTCGAACGGGAGGTTGGACGTGACGACGATGCTGCCGCACTCGTAGCGCTGGCTGAAGATCTCGAAGAGGAGTTCCGCGCCGGCCTTGGAGAACGGGACGTAGCCCGGTTCGTCCACGATGAGGAGCGGCGTCTTGGCCAGTTGCGCTTGGGGGCGAAGCAAAGACTTCTCGTTGCTCGCTTCAACCAGGGCGTTCACCAGACCTGCCGCGGTGAAGAAGCGCGCCTTGTAGCCTCGTTGGCAGGCGGACAGGCCCAGCGCGATTGCCAAGTGCGTCTTGCCGGCGCCGGGTTGCCGAGAAAGATGGCGTTCTCGCGCTTGTCGATCCACTCGTAGCGCACCAGGTCCAGCACCATCTTCTTGTTCAAACTCGGCGCGGCCAGGAAGTCGAAGTCGTCGAGGCTTTTGGGCGCGGGAAAACGGGCCGCCTTGATCCGGCGTTCCGTGCCCTTGCGTTCGCGCTCGAGAAGTTCCTGCTCGCTGAGACGAAGCAGGAACTCTCCGTAGTCGGCCTTCTCGGCGACGCACTGTGCGGAGGTCTTGGCGCGCTCTCGAAGAAACACCGGCAGCTTCAGCGCCTTGAGATGATGGTCGAGGAGGATCTGGGGTTTGTCTTGGGATCGCTTCATGACTCGCCCCCCTGTCCCAACACGCTGCAGACCGATATTTTGGCCGGGGCGAAGCGGAAATGGGCCAGATGGCCGCGACCAGTCAGATCGAGCGGCGAGGGTCTCTTCTCCGGCGGGCAAAGCGCGAGGCGCCGGATCGCCTCTTCGTGCTCCACCCGCATTTCCAGCGCCCTCTCGACCGCTGTGGTCAGTTGCTGGAGGGAGAAGTCCTCCAGAAGGCGCAGGACGCGGATGTAGGCGCGGGCGCCTTCACTGTGCTCCTGGCCGTCCTCCAAGCGGCGGCGCAGCACCAGGAAACAGTCATCCAGTTCGAGTTGCTTCATCGGCGCGCCGTAATCGAGCGCGCGCGGCTTCGTTTCGATGAGCGGCAGGTAGTGCCAGGCTTCGTAGATGGCCTTCTCGCGCATGTGGCAGCGTTTGTGCTCGGCGATGCGCCGATCTTGAAAGAAGATGCGCACTTCTCCCACGTCGGCCCGCACGGTGACGGGATGGTGCGCGTAGCGGCAGGGCGCGGAGTAGTCATTGCGGTCGAAGCGCACCAGGCAGAGCTTGCTGACGGTCCATGTCTTCAGAGTTCGGGGCCTGGCCGGCGAGGCGGGTATCGGGAAAAGGGAGGCGCGTCCCTCGGCCAGTCGGTCGGCGATTGTCCGTTCGTGGCCTCGGCTAATCTGGCGGACGGGGTCCGTGAAAAGAAACTGGCCTCGACACCGGTCGGCCAACTGAGCGTTGAAACGTCCCCAGTCCCCCAGTCGGGGCACGGGCACGAACAGATTCTTGCGCGCCCAGTCCACTCCGTTCTCGACGTGTTCCTTCTCGTTGCCCCGCGCGACGTTGCAGAGGTCCGGATCGAAGAGGTAATGACGCGCGAAATCCTCGAAGGTGACGTTGAGATCGCGGCGCCGGCCGAGACGGGCTTTCTCGGAGAAGATGCGGTGTTCATGCTGTCCATATCGCGCGAAAACCGTCCGGCTGAATCTGAGGCTTTGAATGTGGCGAAGTAGTATTAACGCGACTTCACCACGCGAAACCCGATGTTATCGCTGAGGATATCAAGAGGGCCTTGCGCAAACACGATCCATTCCCCATCGGCGGAATTCGTGTAGAAAAACACGAAGTCCTCGCTGGCCGGGAGCTTCGCGCGCTTCGTATCGTGAGTGAGCTCCATTACGTTCGTCATCAGGCCGCGAAGCCCAGTGCGATGAATTTTGTCCGTGTCGTCCTGAACCGCAATGAGCTTCGCGGGATTGTATTTCTCGATCTTTCCCCCCGTGCGGCACTTCCCGTCTTCACGTTTGGTGATCTCTTTGTAGTCCTCGCGGGTGGGTAAGCGGTACTCAGGTCCCAGCCACTTGCAGAACGCGTAAGCGTCCTCCCAAGTCACGTTAACGACCGGGAAACGGGGCTGGACCTTGCGTCCGTAAAGTTCGCCGGGCTTGTGGTCTTTCGAGCACGTCTTGGCCCAACAACGTTCGTGCGAGTACCGCTCCGAAGCGAACGCGTCCAGAAACGCCTGATACTGAGTGTACGTCACTTCGTGTTCGCTAACAAGAACGCGCCTGCCGCCGCCGACCTGACACGGGATGAAGGTAATGGAGGTCTTGGCATCCTCCGCGGCCAAGACCGGTTTCGCATCCTTGGCAATCCGGAGGCACTCTCCATCCCATTTCTCAGTAAGGAAGGACATGCTTACGGTCTGGACAGCGGCGTCACCGTCAAAGAGCGTCAGACGGTCGCCGCTCACGCCCGTCAGGAGATAGTAATGGTTGTACGAAGAGGAGCCTTCCAATCTTACTGGGACCACGTAGAAGAACCACTGATTCAGTTGCTCCGGAGACACTTTCTCCGCCGCCACCCGAAAACCCTCGTCCAACAGGTAGCTCTTGATGTCGAGAAGCGAAACGCCCCTTTCCGCATGAATTGGCATCCGCGACGTTATTCGCGCCAGATCAATCTCCGTGTCCCCATACAATCTGTGCAGGGCGAAGAGACATTTCGGCCCGCAAGCGAGGGCAGAGATCCTTTCATATCCCAAACGGGACGCTGAGCCGTCCTCGGCCCGGCAGTGTTGCGGGGCTCCGATGACGCAGAGCTGGGCAAGCGCGATCCAGAAAATGGTGACTGTCCTTGTTTTCGCGCCGGGCGACCCGGTTCTCTCCAGACAAGGGAGAACTGCGTGTGCCTGCGAAAAACTCCGTCCGCGTTGAAACTACTGGATTTCCGTGATCGCTGTCGATCCGGCGGAAATGGCCCTTGACGGCTGGCAAACCGTCCGAAAGACGATGCCTTTCTGGGTGAACACTCGTCCCGAAAGGCCGTCGATGCTCTCTCTCAGGCAATTCCTCGCCCTTCTCTGGCTCCTCGTCGCCCCACGAGCCGGCATTGTGCTCGAAAACATTGCCCTGCGCCATCAGGTTTGCGTGCTTTCGCGCCAAAAGAGGTGTCCCCGGCTGCGTCGCCTCGACCGAATCTTTTGGGTCTGGCTTTCGCGCCTTTGGAGTGGATGGCGAGCCGCACTTGTCATGGTCCGACCTGAAACCGTCGTCCGCTGGCGCCGACGGGGCTGGCGACTCTAGTGGCATTGGAAGTCGAGGCGCAAGACCGGCCGTCCACCGACCGATGCCGAACTTCGCAGGTTGATCCAGCGCATGGCCCACGAAAACCCGCTGTGGGGCGCGCCGCGCATCCATGGGGAACTTCTCAAGTTGGGATTCGCAGTCGCCGAGACCACAGTGGCAAAGTACATGCCGCGGCGCGAGAAACGTCCATCGGCGACCTGGCGCGCGTTTCTCATGAACCACGGCTTCGTCGCGTGCGACTTCTTCACCATGCCCGCCTTGGCCTTCGGAGTTCTCTAGGTCTTCGTCGTCTTGCGCCATTGCGATCGTCGGTTGCTGCACATCCGAGTGACGCCAGACCCGACGGCTACGTGGACCGCCCAACAGATCCGCGAGGCCTTCCCATTCGACGTAGCGCCGCGCTACCTGCTGCATGACAACGACGCGATCTACGGCAGGGAGTTCTCGCGCGCGGTGAAGAACATGGGCATCAAGGAAGTCCGAACGGCAAAGCGCGCCCCTTGGCAGAGTCCGTACGTTGAAAGGATGATCGGCTCGATCCGGCGTGAATGCTCAGACCATGTGATTCCCTTGAGCGAGCGACACTTGGAGATGGTCCTCACGAATTGCCAGCGCCACTACAATGGTTCGAGAACTCATCTCGGGCTCGCGAAGGACTCACCCGAACCTGGCGAAGTTGAGCCGCCCGAAAAAGGCGCTGAGATCGTAGCTATTTCCCACTTGGGCGGTCTGCATCACTGCTACACTCGCAAGGCCGCTTGACGCCCATGGGCGCCTCGCCTTGCCTTACGCTTCTCCCCCCTCTTCACCGGGAGCAGTGCGCGCTCCACGTGAAGAACTCCGCTCGAAACCTTCGCTACAGGCTGAAGTCCTGTTCATCATCGACTTTTGTTTGCCACAACGGCGACCTCCAAGCCAATCTCGCCCGGTCGGTGCGCAACTCTTCAGCTCGGATGGAGTTTCTGGTAGGGACGCCGCTTCTCGGGGCGGCCGCGGCGGCGGGCGCGGGGGATATCGAGATCCTGACGCCCTTTCTGATCTTGCTTCCGGTTTTCGGGTTTCCAGCCTTCTAGTGGGTTCTTTTTGTTGGCAAGTTCGGAGCGACCCCGGGCAAGATGACGTGCGGGCTGCGGGTCGTCACATCGGAGGGCGGCAGGCTTTCCTACTTGCGGGCGTTCGGGCGCTTTCCGGCGGAAATTCTCAGCTGTACCCTCTTTTGCATGGGCTGCATCGCGACCGCCTTCGACGACGAAAAGCGTACGCTGCACGACCGCCTGTGGGGCGCGCGGACCAAAACAAAGTGAGATGAAGCGACCTCGATCGGAGGGGTCGCTCTTGTCCTTCGGAAGGGCCAACGAACGATGACTCCCTCGCGCCGGTTGCGCAACCCTGGCCAAGGCAAATGCGCGCTCGGGTTTCTCGCCGCCTTGTGTGTATTGCTCTCGCTCTCGGCCGTTGCGCGGAGGGCAACAGAGCAGACGGCCGAGGCGACGCTGACCGAGGCCCGATGGTCTGAAGAGGAGATAGCCAAGGGCCTCATCTGGAGGCGCCATCGTTTTGAGGACCTTTTCGATTCGAAGCAGAGCATCAACATCCTCGACGTCGATCTGAACCGCGGGGATCTCAGGATCTCCTTCGCCTGGGCGGACTCGGGGACGGAGCCAGTCAGTTCGATGGCTGAGCGAGCGGGCGCGATCGCGGCCGTGAACGGCACGTTTTTCGACAGGGAAAAGGGGAGATCGCTCTGCTTCCTTCGCGTCAACGGAACGACCATAGCCCCGGGCAGTCGAGGAACGTTCGACGTCGACGCCGGGGTTTTGACCGTCGGCCCAAGCGGAGAAACAAGGGTTGTGCCTCGGCCCGAAGGCGGGTGGAAGGCCCTCGAACCCAATCTGCACGCCATGGCCGCGAAGCCTCTTCTTGTCCACGATGGCGAGCCGGCGAGAATGGCCGAGACGCGCTTTGTCAGGCAACGGCATCCCCGCACCGCCGTCGGCCTGACGAAGGACAATCACCTGCTCCTGGTTGTCGTCGACGGCCGAACGTCCTCGGCGGCCGGCATGAGTTGCCACGAGCTGACGCGAACGATGTTGGCCCTCGGATGCCGCGAGGCGCTGAATCTCGACGGCGGCGGATCGACAACGATGTGGATCCGGGGCAAGCCCCATGAGGGCGTGGTGAACTGCCCGAGCGACAATGGGACCTTCGATCATTTAGGGGCGCGGTCGTGCGCCAATGCCGTAGTTGTTTCCAGACCGACTCCCGAGAAGGAAGCGCTTCCCGCATCTCAGACTCGACGATCCCGCGAGGAGTGAGCCCGGGGCGATCGCAGGATGTGCAATGCGTCAGACCGCGGACTCGCCAACGAGGGCAACGGCGCGCCGGAAATCCGCAACGATGTCGGCGCGGTAGCTGGGATTGCGGAGAACGGCGGCCGGGTGGAAGGTGGGCATGAGTTTCACGTCGTGGTAGAGGTGAAACTTGCCCCGCATGCGCGTGATGGGGGTCGTTGTGCCGCTGAGGGTGTGCGCGGCGAAGCGCCCAAGGGCGACGATCACGCGGGGTCGAATGAGCGCAATCTGGGTGAGAAGGTAGGGCTCGCAAGTTTGGATCTCATCCAGTTCCGGGTCCCGGTTGCCGGGAGGACGGCACTTGATGACGTTGCCAATGAAAACCTCTTCCCGCCGCAGCCCCACTTCGCCGATGAGCGTATCGAGGAGCTGACCGGCGCGGCCCACGAAGGGCCGTCCTTGGGAATCTTCGTCGCGCCCCGGCGCCTCCCCGACGAACATCACGTCGGCGTCGGGATTGCCTTCGCCAAAGACGACGTGGGTGCGCCCGGCGGCGAGTCCGCACTTGGCGCAGCGCGCGGTCTCCTGGCGCAGGGCCTCGAGCTGCTCCGCGCGACGGTGCGGCGCCGGCGGCGGGCCGCCGCCGGCGCCGGGAACAAGGTAAAGAAAGCCCGCTTCCCTCAGGAAATTCAGGTAGTTGCGGACGTCGTTCTGAGTCAGGGCAGGCGAAGGTTTCTCTGACATGCTCTTTTCCGAGATAAAGCGCCCGTCAGGCGGAGTCAGGTTCACAGCGCCATCTCTAACCTGTAAAGGGATCCGTGCTCCCCAACCTCCCAAAAAGAGGACGCCCCGACGCGGGCGTCGCCTTCGCGCTCAGTGTCGGCTGGCGCCGGTGAAGATCATGATGTAGTACAG
>DATKZW010000221.1:0-3671 GCA_035527775.1 Sumerlaeia bacterium
CGCCGGAGACATCGTGCGTTACAGCGGCGGATACGGGAGCCGGTAGCGTTCTCGCAGAAAGCGCGGTTCTGTCCGGAACGTAGTGCGGGGCATCGCCCGACGAGGCGAGCTGCCGCGGCCTTGCGCGGAAAACGCTACGAAACGCGGGCGTCTCGCCCGCAGGGGCTGTAAGGGTTTGTCCCGACGGCATCCTGCGCCCGTCGGTCCCGCTGTAAGACCGCGGCGCTCTGACAGACCTGCGTCTTTCGTTGTGGCAGTGCGACGAAGAACCGAATCGTTCCCCTCTGGCGCGCCGCGCACGCCGGGTCCCGTGAGCGCCCAAGAAATGAGCCGGCCGCACGCCGTCTACTTGTTCCCCTCGCCGAGGCTCTCTTTCACGAGATAATCGTAGCTCTGGCGAACGGCCTCGGTCATATCGGTGGCGCAGGAGTCGAGTTCAACGATGAGCCAGCGCAGGACGTTTTCGTCCGCCGCGGCGATGCAGGCGGGGATGTCCATCTTGCCCGAACCGACGGCCATGTGGTGTTCGCCGCGCACGAGAGGGCCGTCCTTGATGTGCAGGAGGGGTGTGCGGGCCTTGTTCTTGGCGACTTGTTCGGCCGGGTCGCACGCGCCGAAATTGGCCGCCCAATACGTGTCGAGCTGGCATTTTACGTCGGGGCAGAGTTCCATGAGAATGTCGTAGCCGAGGCGTCCCCCCACGATCTCGAACTCGTGGGAGTGATTGTGCAGGGCGAGGGCCAGGTTCGCCTTTTTCAGCCTTTCGGTTGCGGCGTTCACGGTGTCGGCCGTTCTCTTGATGGCATCGAGGTCTGCGAAAGCGTCGGCGCCGAAGCCGCTGACGACGATGTCGATCCCGAGCGCTCCGGCGACGTCGACGACTTCGCTCACGTTGTCCTCGTCCGGCCAAGGACCGTGGTTCGACGACACGACCATGCCGAGGTCCTCGACGAGGCGGCGCACGGCCTTGGGCTCCATGCCGTGGAACCCCGCCGGCTCGACGCCTTTGTAGCCCATTTCGGCCACGGACTTCAGGACGCCGACGAAGTCTTTCTGCGCCTCTTCGCGCAGGGAGTAGAGTTGGATGCTGATGGGTTTCATGAGGGCTCTCCTGTCTGGGATGGTCTGCGGCCTTTCCCGCAGAGGTGAAACGCCTTCTGGACGCGACAGCCGGCGAGGCGCCGGCGCTACGAGATCCTGACTTCCTTTCCCGTCCTCGCCGATTGGTAAACCGCGTCGATGACGCCCTGCACGGCGAGGGCCTGGGCCGGGGTGCATTGGGGTTTGTCCAGGCCGAGCAGGGCGTCGATCCAATTCACCATGCGATCACAATGAGGGTAGCGGAGCGCGACGTTCTGCGGATGCACGACCTGGTATTCCTTGCCCCGGTTCGTGAAGCGGCAATACGAGGTCGGGATGAGACGCCCGCCGCCCTCCGTGCCAAAGAGTTCGACGTTGCGCCGCCCCGGGTCGTTCTGATGGGCCATCCAGGACACGTCCACGGCCACCGTGGCGCCTCCCTTGAGCTTAATGAGCGCCGTGGCCATGTCCTCGACGTCGAAGACGCGCTTGCCCGGCTCGCGGTCGGAGATGCCCCAGCCGCCCTCGCCGAGATTGCGATGGCCGAATTCCGAGTAGACGGCGCCGGAGACGGCTTTGGGCTGGAAGTTGTCCAGGAGGAAAAAGGCGAGGTCGATGGCGTGCACGCCCAGGTCGAGCAGGACGCCGCCTCCCGCCATGTCCTTGCGGCAGAACCAGGCGCCGAATTTCGGGATGGCGCAGCGCCGGAGCATCGCGGTCTTGGCGTGGTACACGTCGCCGAGGAGACCGCGCACGACCATGGCGCGCAGGGTCTGGGCGTCTTCGTGAAAGCGGAGGTTCATGCCGACCATGAACTGCCGCCGTTTCGCCCGCGCGACCCGGACCACTTCCTTGGCCTCCTCCAAACTCAGTGCGAAGGGCTTGTCGAGCATCACGTGTTTGCCCGCCTCGAGGGCGGCGATGGCGGTCGGCGCGTGGAGATAATTGGGGACTGCAATGCTGACGGCCTGGACGTCGCGATCGGCGATCATGTCGGCGATCGAGTGGTAAACGCGCGCGACGCCGAAGGCTTCCTGGAGCGCCTTTGCGCGTTTGCGGCTCTTGTCGCAAACGGCGATAAGCTCCGCCTGGGGGTGCTTCCGGATTCCGGCGCAGTGCATGTTCGAGATCATGCCCGCGCCGATCATGCCTACTTTGATCGTTCTCATGGGGCCTCCTCTTCATCGTTCCGGGGGATTTCGTCGGGGACTTCGGATCGTCGCTCCTCGAGTGGAGCGCGAGCGGGTGGGGCTTGTCGCAGTCGCAAGCGTCAATCGGTGTGGAACACTTCTTCCATTGTGGTCCAGTGCTCGCCCTCGGCGCGGGTGGGCAGCGGGATCTGGAGCGGGTTGGTGTAGGACCACCAGACCTGGGTGACCTTGTCCTGAGCCATTCTTCCCATATCGGCGTCAAAATCCTCGCCAACGTATTCGAAATAGCCGAACAACAGGTGTTTGCCCGGCGCCAGCTCGCCGTGATAGATGGAGTAGTTGCGGATATTGCTCTTGTCGATGGCATCCAGCACTCCCGGCCAGACGGCGGCGTGCAGTTGCGTGTAGGCGATTATCTTCTCCGGCTCGGGATTGAGGCCAATGATCATGGCGACGCGCTTGGGATTTGGGCACTGGTGAGGCGGACCGCCGTGGTGAAACACCTCCTTCCACTGCGACCACCATTCCCCTTTCTTGCGCGTCGACAGAGGGACCTGCAAGGGGTCCGTGTGCTTCCACCACTCTTGCGTGGTCTTGTCCGCGGCGATCTTGGCCATGTCGGCCTCCCAATCGCTGCCGACGTACTCGAAGTAGCTGAACAGGTACAGATCGTCGGCGCCTTCTTCCGCGCCGCCGAGGTAGATGGAGTAATTGCGGATATTCCCCTTCGCAATCGTCTTCAGAACGTCGGGCCAGACGTCGGCGTGCAGTTTCTTGTACTCCGCAATGTTCTCCTTCTTGACGCCGATGACATGTCCGACCCGCACCGCCTGCGATTGGGCGCAACCGGACAGAAGCAAGCACGCGCCCATCCCCCCTGAGAGAAGCAGGCGCAAGATCGACGGCGCAATGGCCCCCGCGCGGAGTTGGCGATTCTCAACCATGGCGATTCCTCCTGTTGGCGAAGAGAGTTTGACGGATTCGAGCCGCCGCCAGATCCAATATCCCGACGGAGTTTGCCGGATGACAGCCCATTCGCCGCGGCGCCGCGTCTCATCCCGGCGGCCATCGGAAATCGCGTCCTCCGAGGAGGTGCAGATGCACGTGGAAGACGCTCTGGCCCGCTCCCTCGTTGCAGTTCAAGACCAGGCGATAGCCGCCGTCGACCACGCCCTCATCCTGAGCGATGCGCGCCGCAGCAAGCGCAAGACGCCCCACGAGTTCGGCGTCCCGCGGCGTCAGGTCGTTCGTCGTGGGGATGTGGCGGCGGGGTATGACGAGCACGTGGGTCGGCGCCTGGGGGTTGATGTCGCGGAAGGCCACGCACTCCTCGTCCTGAAAGACAATGTCGGCCGGAATCTCGCCCGACGCGATTTTGCAGAAGAGACAATCCGCCATAGCCTCGCTCCTTTCGCCGCCTCCGTTCCGTCTACTGGCGCC
>DATKZW010000222.1:0-11291 GCA_035527775.1 Sumerlaeia bacterium
TGGCCGCCAAGATCGCAATGATAGCCACGACAATCAGCAACTCGATCAACGTAAATCCCGCGGACCTGCCGTCGTCGACTCCCAAGCGCTTCAACATGATTGCCTTTCCCTCCATTCCACCGACTCGGGACGCGGCAAACAGGTCGAGTAGGAAAGTCTGGCTAGGGTAGCGCGGTCCCATCGGGGAACTTGCCCTTGTTGGTTCGGTTGATCCTGCCCCAGGAACGCGTTCCGTTGGTGGAATCGTAGACACGTCCAAGGCCGTCCGGGCCTGCGACCCCGCCGAGGATGAATTCGATCCAGGGAGGGATGTCCTGGCCGGGGGGGCCGACAGAGTATAGAACCCACGTGTAGCCGCGTTCCCAGGAAAGCGCCCGCCCTGAGGTTCCGCTCGCAGTGGGATACATCGTCACGTAGGGGTAGTAGCGCAACTCGTCGCGAGGCCAGGAGTACCCTTGTTCACTGTGAATGAACTTGGCAAAGGGATCCGGAAAAAAGGACGTCACGTAAGCCACCGGCGTGGTGAGTTGGGCGTAGCACCCGTGGCGTTCCCAGAAGAGGCATCCTGTCGCGTCGATCCATTCCATGTACCCCAGGGGAGGGCGCCTGTGATCGACGGTGTAGGATTCGATGGCCGTGGCCAGCGTCCGCATGTCCGAGTCCACACGCGCGATTTTCGAGCGCACCTGGGCTTCCAGGAAATTCGGGACGGCGATGGCCGCCAAGATCGCAATGATAGCCACGACAATCAGCAACTCGATCAACGTAAATCCCGCGGACCTGCCGTCGTCGACTCCCAAGCGCTTCAACATGATTGCCTTTCCCTCCATTCCACAGGCGCGTCCCATCGTGGGGAGAACGCGCAATTCGCCACAGACCTGCCTCCCCCGTGGTCCCATCGGCGGCCGTGAGGGATAGTGATCACTCTCAGCGCCGCCCCTGAGTCTTGAGCCAACCCCCCTAGTTGTCAAGAGGCAATTCTTGACAAAAGTTGGCAAAAAATGATATTGGGGGCCCGTCTCTTGTCTCGTTGCCCAGGGCCGGAAACAGCAGCAAGGAATGGATCGAGCCGTCGGGGAGACACGAGTCTCCGGAGAGACCCACGAATAGCAAGTTCAGATTCGGGCACAGGACACTTTTCTCTCCCGGCGAGGGCCCTCCCGGGCGGCGCAATAGTCCCTTGTTCGGATTTCCGAGGAGCATGCGTCTGCGTTCCTTTCCGCGCGCCGAGCGACAGGCGCTGAGCAAAAGGCGAAGCCGCGCCCCTCCAGCGCGCCCCTTCCCCGTTCCATAGTCCAGCGGGAATGCTGGGATCCCTGAATGCTGGAATCCTGCTTTTCGATCTGCCCTTGCCGGGGGTTCCGGCGGCCTTTCCGGCCGTTGTGATGGAAATCGTTTGCCCGCCCCGCTGACTCGTTTCGCTGGGAACCTTCCGACCAACGTGTGGTCGAATGCAAGGAGTGGTTGACCTCATATCGTCGGCTTCACGAGGAGGCGAACGTTCTTTGGTCCACGGGAGCATTCGGCCGGTTTCCTGCGGACCTTTTTACGTCCATCTGACCACTCGCCAAGGCCCTTGCCCGAGAATCGCTCTTGGAGAGACCGGAGAACGTCGCCGCGAGAAGACTTGGTTGACGCAAGACATACTGCATGGAATTCCACCGGCGGCCTCCGTAAAACGCCTGATGGCTGTTGACACTTCGAGTGTCCCGCAAGTAGGATTCGCAAGGAAGGAACCAGCAGTATTGTTTTTTCGCGCCGGACTTGGGCTGGCGACCCATCGTTGAGCGGTTTGCGCGTGCGGCGGTTCGATTCACTTGTGTGAGCGGCTTTCAGCGGGAACAAGCGCCCCGCTCGAGCCAAGGAGATCATGCCATGGTTATCCGAAACAGATTCTTCGTCCTTTGCGTCCTATCTCTCTGGTTGCCTGCCTTTGTCCGCGCGCAGGCGCCTTCCCCGGCGGGGGAGGCGCGAACGGCCGCCCCGGCGGGGCGCGCCTCGTCGCCCCCCGCGTCCATCGTTTTCGTGCCCTACGAGAAGATCGCCGGGCCGAAGTTGGGCGCCAAGGACTCCGTTCTCTTGCCCTACGCGGAATTCCTGCGCCTGAAAAACGCCGCGGCGGGCAAGCCGGACTCCGCGGATTTCAAACCAAGGGCGTCGATCGTTCAGTCGGAGTTTCACGGATCGGTGGAAGGGGACGTCGCGAAATTTGACGCGGAGTTCATCATTGAGGCATTGGCTCGACCCGAGGACGCACTCGAGGTTCGTCTTCCCTTCTCGGGCGCCTCGGTGGAGAGCGCGGTCCTAACGAAAGGAGCGGGGGCCTCCATCGGCGGGCCCCTCGGCAAAGAGGGGGGCCTTAGCCTGTTCCTTCGCGGCGAAGGAGAGCGCGTTCTGAGGATTCGGCTGGTGGCGCCGCTCCGCTCAGACGGAAACGCCAAGCGACTTGACTTCCGGGTTCCCGCCGCCGCCGCCTCTTCTCTGATCTTGCAGGTGGGCGAGGAGGTGACGCTGCAGCCCGTTCGAGGCGCGCTTCCGGCCAGTGTGGTTGCCCTCAAGGAGGGCGTGAGCGCCCTGAAGCAGGGCGGGAGCGAGATCAAGGCCGCCTGCGGGTCGCGGGATCGTCTCCTGCTTGCCTACCGTCCGAAAGTGGAAGTGACGGGGGCGGCGGCCGAGAGCCGCTTGGCCGTGAGCGAAGAGATCCGCTTGTCGGTTTCCCCCCGCAGCACGAGCGCGCAAGTCGGAGTGGACGTGTCCGTCTTGGCCGGACGAGTTGACGCGATCGCGTTTGACCTGCCTGCTTCCGCGCGACTGCTCGGCGTTTCCGGGCCCTTTGTCAAGGACTGGAGGGTGGCGGATCAGAACCGGCGGTGCGATGTCTCTTTGGCGCCGGCGTTGTCCGAGCCATTCAACCTGACCCTGGTTCTGGATCTCGATCGATCCGCTTCCCCGACGGCGGCTGTGGGCGCGTTGCCCCGGCTGGAAGTCCCGGAGTTCCGAGTCGTTGGCGCGGCGCGCGAGTCCGGGAGGGTCCTCATCGTGCCGGACCCGGGTCTGTCCGTGTGGCCTGAGGAGATCGCGGGCCTGGAAACCGTTTCCGCGAAGGACGGAGGGGCGGCCGCGCGCGCCTTCCGGTTTGCCCAGCCGGGTTGGCGGCTGGTTCTTTCGCGGCGGTTGACACCGGCGCGCGTTTTGAGCGACGGACTCATCCTGTACGAGGTCACGGAGGAGTTCGTGCGTCTGAAGTCGGAGCATCGTTTGAAAGTGTCGGGACGCGGCATCTTCGGCGTGACTCTCCAGGTCCCCGAGCGCTTCGAGTTGCGCGAGGCCGCTCCGTCTTCCTTGGTGTCCGGCTATCGACAGGACGGGCGTCTGGTGGAAGTGAACTTCCGCGGGGAGCAACTGGGCGATTGCGCGCTAAATCTCAGCCTCCAGCGTTCGCGGCGGAGGCGCGAGGATCGCGTGAGCGGCGAGAGCCAGATACAGCTGGAGCCGATCGGCGTCGTCGGAGCCGATGAGGATGCGGGCAATGTGGCGCTTGCCATGCCGTCGGCGTTGCGAGCCGCGGAACTCGAATCGTCCGGACTGGAAGCCACCGACGTCCGCACACTCCAAGACCGTTTGCGACCATTGCTGTCGGAGAATGTGGCCCTCGTTCTAGGCTACCGTTACTTCAGGCCCGATTTCCGCGGCCTGACGTCCATCGAACGCCAGCGAACGCGCCTTACCTGCGAAACGGCTCGATTGGTTTCCGTCATGCCTTCGCTTATGCGAGTGAACGCCACGCTCGATTACAACGTGGAGTTCTCCGCAACCGACGAGTTCCACATGCTCGTTCCCGCTTCGGCCGGCGAGGACGTCCGTTTCAGCGGCGCCGACATCAAAGAGAAAACGCGGACGGATCCGGGCGCCGGCGTTGGGGAGGAGGCGCAGGGACCGCGTGAGGCGCGGGCGCCGTATGAAGACCTGACCACGTGGACGATTCGTCTTCAACGCCGGATCCTTGGGCCCTATCGCCTGGGCGTATCGCTCGACATGCCTCTGGCCGGGGCGGACTCAGGCGAGGCCCTCAATGTCCTTGTGCCGGTCGTGCGCGCCACGAAGGTTGCCCGTGAGACCGGATATGTCGGTGTGTCGCGAGGCGAGAGCCTCGAGGTGGGAGTGTCGAAGGCGGAGGGGCTCGAGCCCCGGGACGTCAAGGAGCTGCCCGCGGAGCTGGTCAGCGCCTTCCTGGGATTCCGCTACTTCGACCCGCAGAAGCAGCTTCTCGAACTCAAGTTGGTCCGTCATGAACTGGAGGGCGTTCTGGGCGCCTTGATCCGACGCATGCACGTGGACACCGTGTTGAGCGATCAGCGCGAGGCGGTTCATGAGATCTTCTTCGAAGTCCAGAACAACCGGGAGCCCTACCTGGAGCTGCGCCTGCCCGAGGGCATGCAGATCTGGGCGGCCTTCGTGCGCGGAGCGCCGGTGCGGCCGACCATCCGCCGCTCTGACGGGGCGCGGCTGATCGAACTCATCAAATCGGAAGGATGGGACAAGGCGTTCCGCCTTCGGCTGATTCTGCGCGAGACCCTCCCCGGGGGAGACATGGGGATCCTCGGCAAGCTGGTCTTCAAGCCTCCCGAACCGATCAACATGGACGTGCTGCGCCTGACCTGGAAACTCTATCTCCCCGCCAAGTATCGCTACGTGTCCTTCGGGGGAACGATGCGCCAGGACCTCAAAGGCGCCCCCTCATGGATAGAGCCGGCTGCGGAGTCCCTGCTGAATGACCTCCCGGCCTCGCTGGCCGGGGGGATAGCGCAGCCGACGCGGCGTCCGCCGCAGAGCCGCGCACCGGCCCAGTATGGCGTTGAGGAGACCGAGGAAGAGAAACGCGCCCGACTCCAAGGCGCCGCTCTCGACATCCCAATCGTGCGCGAAGGATCGCAATTCGAGTTCAGCATGCTGTCAGGCATCGGCTTCATCGAGACGAACTACTGGAGGACGAAGGCGCTCATCCTCTTGCAGGGAGCGGCGTGGTTGGCGCTCTTCGCTCTCGTCGCGGTCGCGATGTGGCGCCAGAGGCAGACGGAGAGACGTTTCGCCGTCGGCGCCGCCGCGACCGCCGTCGCCTTCATCGCCGCGAGCCTGACCGAGGGTCTCGCGGGACGCCTGTGCGCCACCGCGCTCGTAGCGGCCGGCGCCGCTCTCGCTCTCGGATTGCTCGCCTACGCCATCGCTCGCTCTCGCCCCGCGATCACGCATGCCTTGGGGGCGGCGCGCGAGGCGCGGGGACCGAGTGAGAGGAAGAGGCGCGGGGACCGCGTGAGCCACGACGACCATGAACCCAAGAAATAGCGAGACGCCCGCCATGCCCCGGCATCCCCTCCCAGTTCTCTGGCTTGTGTGGACCGTTGCGTCGCTCTTCCCGTGTGTTGCCCATGGAGAGCGGCCCCCTGCGGCGTCTTCCCAGTCCCCTGCGGCGCCCGCCGTCGAGATCCTGTTTGTGCCCCGCCCGGACCTTTCGCGGGCGCCCGGCCACTCGGATTCCGGAGTCTTTCTTCCTCTCTCCGAGCTCCTGTCGCTTGCTCGCGAAGCGGAGCGCCGGGAGGACGCCGTCACGCCGCAAGAGGCGGTCTCCTGCCCGTCGGTTCGGCTGGAGGCGCGGTGGCCGCGTGAGGTGCGGGGACCGCGTGAGGCGCGGGGACCGCGTGAGGGCTCGCTCGGCGACGTGATCCTGCTGCGAGGCCGACTGACCTACGAAGCCCCGGGCGCAGGCTGGTCCGCCACGCGAGTCGACGACGGCGCCATGGCCTGGACCTCGCAGGGGCCGCCTTCCGGGCCCCCTGCGTTTCTGGCCTTGCTGAACGGCCAGACTTACCTTTTTGCGAAAGGCCCAGGCAAAGGCGAATTGCCGGTCCAAGCGCTCTTGCGGCCGTCCGTGACCGACTCGGAGGCGTCTCTGTTCCTGGGGCGGTTCTTCGCCCCCTGCCGGATGGACGTCGACCTGGGGCCCGCAGTGGAGTTGGTCTCTTCGACCGCTCCGGCTGAGGTCGACGGGATCGCGGAGGAATCAATGCCGCCTGAGGAAACCGGAAGCCAAGCGGCGGCGGCGCGTCTCACGCGGTCTCCGCGCCTCACGCGGTCCCCGCGCCTCACACTCTGGCCGAGCCAGGAGGAAACGACGCGCGTCCGCCTCCGTCGCAAGGCGTCTCTGCAAGCCCCCTCGTGTCTCCGGGCGGAACTGAGCCGAACGGTCCGACCCGCTGGAGCGAGTTTGGAGGTCGTCGACCGCCTCATCCTGCAAGACCGGTTCTCCCCGGGCGCTCTGCTGGAGATCGCTCTCCCCGAGGGGCTTCGGCTCTTGCAGGCAGCCGTGGAGGGGGAAGCGCGGCTGCGGGTCTCCGAGCAAACGCTCGCCCTGCTCCCTCTGAAAGAGACGGACCGGTTGACGATCGACGCGACGTTCGCCGCCCCGCCCTCACACGGGAAGGCGACGCTCGGCGCGTGGCGTCTTCCCGCGGTGTCTCAGACGGCGATCCTAGCTCTGGTTCCGTCGGATCGTTACACGCCTTTTCTCAAGACCCACTCACCCCTGCTTACCGCCGCGGGGGCGCCGTCGCCCGGGGAACGCGGCG
This sequence comes from Sumerlaeia bacterium, assembly GCA_035527775.1. Lineage (GTDB taxonomy): Bacteria > Sumerlaeota > Sumerlaeia > UBA8349 > UBA8349 > DATKZW01. Next base: position 6,624 of record DATKZW010000222.1, read on the forward strand.
AAGAATCGCAGCGCTACGAGTGCTGGGGACCCTTGCCTGCCCTCGAGGTCCATCTCGTTCCTCGAACGCCTGAACGTCCTCCGCGCGTCACGGCTTCTTTGAGCATCGCCCGCAACGAAGCGACCGCCCGCTACCGGCTTCGCCTTGGCGAGGGGGCGCGGCCCGAGCTCTCCTTCTCCGTTCCGGCGGGATGGGTCCTGACGGACGTTCGAGTCGGGCGCGCGGCGACGGGGTCGGGTCGCGAGGCTTCGGCGCGGGGACCGCGTGAGGCTATGCAACAGGAATCAGGAGACTCGGCCCCCGTTCCCGAACCGGGCGCCGATGCGCCCCAGCAAGCCGTTGCTCAACCGCCACCCGACGTCTCGCAGGGAGCTCAGCAACAAGGGACCGCGCGACTCGAGCGCGCGGCGCTTGCGTCTCTTCCTTTTTCCCTGCAGGAACAGGAGAGCGGCCGTTGGCGGGTGGCCTGGGACCCGGCCGCCGGCGCCGACGCGATCGACCTTGTTCTGCACCGGGTGGGGGCGTGGGGCGCGCCCGGCGTCGCCGCCGAGCTGGCGGCCCCCATGGTTCGTTTCGAGAGCAGCCGACCCGAGCGCTTTGACTTGGTGGCAAGCTCGCCGTCGTCAATCGTTGTGCGAGCGCAAGATCTCTCCGATCTCGAGATTGTCCCGACCAGCGAGGTCTCATCCGAGGATTTCCCCGCCGACGGCGCAACGATTGCCTTGCGCGTTACCGGCGACGCGCCCCGGGCGACCTTCGCCGTTCGCGGCCGTGAGGCCGATCTCCAGGCCACGGTTGCCTCCGTCCTGACCGTTGGCGAGGACCGGGCTTCCGCGAAGGCCATGATCGCGTACGAAGTTCGTTTGGCGCCGGTCGACACTTTCCGGTTCGCCCTTCCCGTCGGCACGGGCCAAACCGTTCGAATCGAGGGAGACGATCTGCGCGAGACCACTCTGAATCCTACGGCGGAGCAAGACGAATGGACCGTTATGACCCACCGAAAGGTCTTGGGGAAGCACCGGCTGGTTCTCGAGTGGCCCCTTGCGGCTCGCCCCGATCTGGGGCCTGTCGTTGCTCCCCAGATTCATTTGCGAGGCGTGACTTCCCAGCAGGGCTTCCTGGCGCTCGAGGGCTCCGGAGCGCTCCGTTTGACTGCCGAGACGGAAGGCCTTGCGGAGGCCGACCAGGCGGAGCTTCCCGCTCTGCCCTGGACAAGCGGGAATAGACTCCTGGCCGTCTACCGGTACGTCGAACCCCCCTTCCTGCTTCGGGTCCGGGCTGAGAAGCTCGAGGCCGAGCCGGCGCTGAAGGCCTTGGTGCGCGAAGCGAAGCTGAAAACGACGCTCTCACCGGAAGGCGAGCGCTTCACCCTCGCGGACTACGCCGTCGCCCCGACGAGCGACCTCCAGTTCTTCGAACTCGGGCTGCCGCCCGGCGCCGAGGTGATGTCGCTCCTCCTGAACGGGAAGGGGGAAAAGCCCGCGCGGCGGCCCTCCCTCGACGGGGGCAACTTGCTCCTGGTTCCGCTCCCCGCGGCAGGCGTTGGGACGAACGACGCGTCCGTCTCGCTCCTCTACCGGGAGCGGGCCCGGCCGCTGTCCGAGTCGATGCGCGTCTCCTTCGCGGGCCCCAGGCTCGCCTCGCCCGTGAATCGGACGGAATGGGACCTGAACCTTCCTCCGGGTTTTGAGTATCTCGCTTTTGGCGGTAGTATGGCGAAGACGGCGGCGGTCCGGGAACCGGCGGCTCGTTTTTTCCGCACGGCCTTCTACCCGTCCCGGATTGTCTTCCTGGAAACGCCGCTCGCGCTCATCGTCGGCTTTACCCTCTTGGGCGTTGGCGTCTTCCTGGCGCTCAGGAATCCGCGGAAACTGATCCGAATCCTGACCAAGCCAGTCGGCGGCTCGAGGTCCGCAAGTTGGGTCGAGACAGCGGAACCCGGGAAGCCTCCCGCCGGGAAACGGGGGTGTCTCGGGACGCTTGTCTTTCTTTTCGTCGTCGGCTTGGTCATCGCGCTCTTGGCGGTGATCGCCGTGCCGAATTTCCTGGAGGCGCAAGTGCGGTCGAAAACGTCCCGCGTCTTCACCGACCTGCGCTCCCTTGCCACGGCCCTCGAAGCGTACATGGTGGACAACAACATGTATCCCCGCGAGATGGAAGTTCTCTGGCAAGGACCCGTCAGCTACATTTCCTCCGGCCTTCCCGATCCCTATGTCCCGTCCTACGGCAGTGGCGTGTCCGGCCGGCGGAATTTTCGCTACATCGTGGGCCCCGAGGCCGCCAAAAAAGCGAAGAAGATGGGCCTCGTCTCGCCCGATGCCGCCGAGGCGGCCGATTACTGGGTTGTTTACAGCATCGGTCCGGATGCCGTAGACAACAATGCGGAGATCGCCTACGACCCAACGAACGGCACGACGAGCGCGGGGGACCTTGTGCGCGTGAAGCAGGAAACGCCCCGCGTTTCGACGGCCCCCCAGAGACTTGGCTTGGCGGCGAGGGGCGCCCTCACGGCAGACCGGGCGGGAGAGCCATTGGCGTTCGTGGCCAAGGATGAAGAGGCGGCGGACTTGGAAGCGCAGAGGGACGCTCGGGATATCCGGGCAGCAGAGGCCACAGGGGAAGAGCGCGCTGAGACCGATGCGCTCGCGGTCACGGATGTGCCCGCGGCCCCGTTGGAGGTTCCGCGGGAGGATGCGCAGCGGGCGGAGGCGCCCGAGGAGCCGCCGGCCGCGGCCTTGCCCGCGGGCGGAAGACCCCAAGAGGGTCTGCTCTCCTTGAAGATCGAAATCCCGGAAGGAGGCGTGCAGCGACATTTCGAATCGTTGGGTGGCGAAGCCCTCATGGAAATCACACCCATGGATTGGAAATCGTTTCGACGCCTTCGATTCATCGTATGGATGGCCGCTTTTCTGGCGATGGTTTGGGTCTGGATAGGTCGAAGGCGTTGGTTCCGACGGACCTTTCTCGCGGGCGTCGGGGTGACGCTGATTCTTCCCGTCCTTGTGGAAACCACGTGGGTCGCCTTTTTCAACGCGGCGTTCCAAGGCGTCCTGTTCTCGCTGGTTGCGCCGCTCGTTTCCCTTGTGCTGCAACGCCTCAACTCCCGCTCGGGCGGCGCCGTCGTCCCGCTTGTCTTCCTGTTACTGGCAGCGGCAGCGCCCGAGGCCGCCCAAGCCGAAAGGCCGTTGACGGACCAGGAAGTCACGTCGTCATCCCCCGCGGTGCGGATCCTCGTGCCTTACGAGCCGGAGGACCTGGAATCGGTCGCTCGCTCCCCGCTGGAGTTGCGGCCGGATCCGCTCGCCTTTATCGGCCGCGATGACTTCACTCGCCTCTGGGACGCCGCGCAACCCGATCGGCCGCGCCCGGAGAGCGCGAAGCCGTTTGTGGCCGAAGTCCGACTCGAAGGCGTTCTTGTGCCCGAGAAGTCGGCCTTCGAGGGCGAGGCGTCCTTCCTCGCCGCGAATCCCAGCGAGAGGCCCGCGACGGTGACGCTTGCCTTGGAGCAGCTGCGCCTGACTGAGTGGTCGGCCTCCTCGACCGGCGCCGCTCTCGAACTGGGGTCCGCGGGTTTGCTTCTCCGCGCGAAAGCGAACTGGTTCGGGACCGTGTCCGCCCGCTTCGTTTTGCCCTGCGAGGTCGAGGGAACGTCCGGGCGCCTGAAACTCCGTCTGCCCCAGGCTGCGTCGGGGACTTGGCGGTTCCGGATCCCTCACGCGGGAATTGCGCCCAAGGGTCCCGGCGCGTCTGAATGCGTGATCGAGGAACAGGCCGACGCGGTCAGCGAGGCCGACGGGACCGTTCTGACCGGTCCCCTGCGGCCGGGTTATCTGGATCTGTCCTGGGAGGCGTCCCGCCCCGGCGGCGCGGAGACGACCGAGGACCGGACCGCGGGTCTATCCGACTTGAACGCCGAGATCGCCACGCGAGTGACGTGGTCCAGTCTTTCCCACGCGCAGTGGCGAACCGAGATTCGGCTGCGTTCTACGGTTCCCGGGAAAGACCTCCCGACCGAGCTGCGATTCGCTCTGGACCCAGGGCTTTGGATTTACTCCGCCAAAGGGGAGCGATTGCTTGCCGCTTCGATTGCGCCGACGGGGTCTGGACCCACTCCCGCCAGCCCGGAATCTGAACTGCTCCTCCGTCTGGGGGACTCCGGCAAGGAAGACCGGGCGTCCGCCCGAGTGACTCTGGAGGGGGTGGTGGCGTCCCCGCCCGGCGCGCCCGAGGGGGGCGGAACCGAGGAATCCGCTCCGCCGCCGTGGTTCGTTCCCGGCGTTCGCCCGCTTGGGTCGGCATCCCTTACCACGGCCCTGAGACTGGAGATTCGCGACGCGATCGAGATTCTGTCGATCGAGCCGCGGCAGATTGAGCGTCAGCCCACTCGTGAGTCCCTTCCTGGTTACGCCGTCCATCTGTACCAAGCGACGAGCCGGGATTGGCAGGTTCGAGCGGACCTGCGACGCCTTCGCGCCAAGTTCGCGGCGAACGTCACAGAGGTTTTTGCTTTGTCGGCCGGGTTCGTTCGCCAGGCGGCGGAGATTCAGTTGACTCCCCGGGAAAGCCTTCTGCGCGAGTGCCTTCTGGAGGCGCCCGTCGGCGTGCGCGCGCTCTCGGTTGAAGGCGGCAACATATCGGGCTGGGTTCAAAGCGACGAGACCGTTCTCA
>DATKZW010000223.1:0-2033 GCA_035527775.1 Sumerlaeia bacterium
GACGCCCTCGTTGGCCGCCGTCCTGGGAGCGCGAATCCCGAGGCGCGTCTCCCCTGCCGCCGCCTCCGGAGTTGAAGGCCCGGCCCATGCGGGTCAGGCTGTCGACGAGGATCACGATATCGCGTCCGCACTCGAGTTCGGTCCGGACGTGGGCCAGGGTCAGCTCGGCCAGGTCGATGTGCTCTTCCAGGCCCTGGTCCATGGAACTGGCGAACACTTCCGCATCCACCGCCCGCCGGAACTGGGTGACCTCCTCCGGACGCTCGTCGATGAGAAGGACGATGACGCGGGTCTCGGGCGATCCGGCGCGGATAGACCGGGCGATCTGCTCGAGAAGCATCGTTTTGCCCGCCTTGGGGGGGGAGACGATCAGTCCGCGAGTTCCCTTGCCTATGGGAGCCATCAAGTCGATGATTCGCATGGAGACGTCGCCCGTCACGCCAAGGTCGAAGCGCTCGCGCGGGTTGATGGCGGTGAGATGGGCATAGGGAGTCCGGTTCTGAAAGGCCTGCGGCGTTAAGCCGCAGACCGTTTCCACTCCGGCCAGTTCCATGACGCTCCCTCCTCGGCGAAGCGGGCCGGTGAGGGTGGCGCCCTGGACCAGGGAGTGCTCGCGGATCAACGGGGCGGGAACGGCGACGGGCGGGGCAAAGGGCCGAAGCGAACGCTCCGGATCGCAGAGGACGCCCCCTCCCCTATCGGCGATCTTGAGTACGCCGGCGGCGGTGTCGTTGGACATGTGGGGGAAGTCTCCGTGCGTGGATGGAATGGGCGTGGTCAAGAATCGCCGGTCCGTCGTTCTCTCGACAGGGAGCCGGGGCGGCGTTGACTTGGCGGGGTCTGCATGGGGGCCGCGCCGCACGAGCACTGCGACCGAGCGGCTCTGACGGGTTCGGAGTTCCGCCTTTAGGCGGCCGCTGGTTCCGGCTGAGGCCGGGACTCCGAACACGCTGCTCGTCATTCCGAGCGGGTCGGAGGGCTAGGGACAGATCCGTTTGCGGCGCTTGTGAAGGGAGCGCTTCTCCTCATCTCATCCGCACGCGGCAGCGCTTACGCTACGCATTGCCGCAACGACCATTCTCCCTCGCCAGACCGAGATGCGCAAGTCCGATTGAGCGGAATTCTCAGGAGAATCCCTAATGACCCCGGCGGATAGTCTCGCGAGCTGGAGGCCCTCCAAGATCGCACTTCTGGACCGAGTGTCTGGCTGCCCGCGGGCCACGCGCATTGTCGAGTGCTTTCCCGGCGCTCGTGTCAGAATCGTCAACGCGCAACGGGGTAGAGTTTTCGAGGACTCAATCCTGCAAGGGGAACTGGTTGTCTCGAAATCGCGTCTGCTGATCGGGGAAACGAGACAGTGCCTGCGCTTTCCGGACGGGGAGATTGGAGAGGACCTGGTATGTTTTCCATACCGGAAATTGGCGCCGTTGTCCAACGGTTGCGTGTATCAATGCGCCTACTGCCGCCTAATTATGAATTACTGGAAACGCCAGCCCTACATAAAAGCAAATGTGAATTGGGAACGTATGTTCGACGAACTGGACCGGGACTTGTTCGCGGCCGGCCAGACCGCCCAGGCAGGATATCCCGTTCGATTTCGAATCGACCCTGGGATACTTATCCCGAACTGGCGCGCCGCCTACACCGAGATGATAAACGGCATGTTCGACCACGTCGCGACGCCGGAGAATATCACTCTGGGCATGCTGCGCCTCGTACCGCGTCACTACGTTGTTGCAGAGCGCGAGTGCCGAGTGGACTTGCGCGAGGCCGGGCGTTTGACGGAAAAGTGCAATGACGGGAAACTGCGCTACGCCAGCGCCGAACGAATCGCCTTCTGTCAATTCCTGATCGAGAGAATCAAGACGCGACGGGCATCGACCCCCATCAGCATTTGCCGCGAGAGTGCGGACGTTTATCGCACCCTCAGGAGCCAACTTTCCCCGGTCTGCAACTGCCGCCCTTCGTCTTGCGAGTAGCAGGTCGCGCCTCATGCTCTTGCGGGTCCTAGACCGACGCATATTCTTCGTTCT
>DATKZW010000224.1:0-6163 GCA_035527775.1 Sumerlaeia bacterium
TTCTCGCCATGTCGTCTTTCCTTACACCGGCGCCCCGCCGGCCTTCAGCAGCGCCCCGCCGGCCTTCACCGGCGCCCCGCCGGCCTTGCCCATCACGTCTCGTAGCAGGCGACGATCTCGCCGAAGAAAAACGTGTGGTAATCGCCTTTCGGATAGAACTTGGCGACACCCGCGTCCAGGAACTTCGGATCCGTCCGGCTTTTGAAGAGGATGCGGCAGTCGTAGTGCAGGCCCTTGCAACGGATAGTGGGCGACTGAATCTCTCGGCCCGCCACGGCCTCCAATCCGCACTGCGCGAACTTGTCCACGTCCCGGCCCGAGTGGGAGCCGCAGTACCCCAATTCCTTCGACTTGTCCTCCCACGGAATCGTGACCGCGAAGTCGGAAGCCTTCTCCATGAGCCCGAAGGTGTAGCGGCTGTCGCGCACCATCACCGTAAGGACCTCCTTGCCCCAAATGACGCCGATCTGCGCCCAGCCGATCGTCATCACGTTCACCGCGTCGCCAGCTCGAACGGTCAGGAAGGCGCCATTCGCCAGCCGAACCATGGCCTCCGCCGCCTTGTCCGCAAAACCCAACTCTCTCATGGTTTCCTCCTGTCGCGCCGCCGCCCCGGCCGTAGACCCGGCGCCCAGCCGCACTCGCTCATTCCTTGCAGATGACCAGCGCCGCGATCATCCCCGGTATCCAGCCGAAGAGCGTGAGGACCAAGACGATCAGGATGCTGCCACAGCCCTTATCCAACACCGCGAGCGGCGGCAGGAATATGCACAGTGCACAGCAACGCTCGCAACAGACTCATGGCAACGTCCCTCACTTTCTCCAACGGTCCCCGCCCGCCGCTCCCCCGATCGGTCCCAGAGACAGGCGCCCCGCCACGCGGGGGTCGGCCCCAAACATACACGAAAGCGAGGATGGGGCAACACCAAAAGCGAAGCGCTTGAACCTCATCCAGAGAAAAGGCTTTAGTCCTCAGCCAGAAGATGGTATTTGGACAAGCGCCCCCTTCCCGGGCCGGATCTGCCGGCGCCAGGCGGGGCTGCTGGGGAACCGGCGGAAAAAGGGTTGAGACAAAGAGCAAAGGACAAGGCCGATGAACACCAATTGTCGGATGAAGAGAACGAATGCCGTGCGGCAGAAGGATTGCGACCGTGTTACGCATTGCCGGCAGGATCTGTGGGTCCCTCGCTCCGTTTCCCGCCGTGATTTCATCCGGACCTCGTTCGGCGCGGCGGGGGCACTGGCCGTGGGGGCATGTTCTCTGTTTGAGTCGAGGAGCCCGGCGGGAACGATATCTTTCGGCATTCTGACCGACACGCACTACGCCGATAAGGACCCTGGCGGCGAGCGCCATTACCGCGATTCCATCGCGAAGATGCGCCAGTGCGTCGAAGTTTTCAACAAGCGGAATCTCCCTTTCGCCGTCGAGTTGGGCGATCTCGTCGACGCCGCTCCGAAGAAGGAAACCGAACTGGGGTTCCTGAAAACGATCTCGGGACACTTCTCGGAGTTCCAAGGCGAGCGCCACTACGTGCTCGGCAACCACTGCGTGGCGGCTTTCACGAAGGAGGAGTTTCTGGGCAACTGCGGAACGGAAACGCCGAAGGGCTACTATTCATTCGACTGCGGCGGGTTCCATTTCGTGATTCTCGACGCGAACTTCCGGGGCGACGGCGCGCCGTACGCCGCCGGAAACTTCGACTGGACGGACTCGAACCTGAGCGATCGGGAGTTGGTCTGGCTGAGAAACGACCTGAGGGCGGCTCGCGACAAGCGAGCGGTTCTGTTCGTCCACCAGAATCTGCACAACGAGACGGAAATGACGGGCGTGAAGAACGGCGCCAGGGTCCGGCGGATTCTCGAGGACGCGGGAAACGTGCGAGTCGTTCTCCAGGGGCATCACCATGCGGGGGCGCACGCCCGGATCAACGGCATCGACTATTTCACGCTGCGAGCCATGGTCGAGGGGCCGGGCGTCGAGAACAACAGCTTTGCCGTCGTGACCATCAACGAGGACAACTCCATCGCAATCGACGGCTTCGGGCAACAGGCGGACCGACTGCTGACTTGAGGAAACGGGTCCCGACGCCCTCATGAAACTCTCCGTCGTCATCCCCATCTATAACGAAGAGGATCTTCTCGAAACGGTCCTTGAGCGCGTGCGCGCGTTGCCCATCGAGAAGGAGTTGATCCTCGTCGACGACCACTCGACGGACCGCACGCCCGAGATTCTGGCTCGCGAGAAGGAGAAACCGGACACGATCGTCCTGAGACACGAAACGAACTGCGGAAAAGGCATGGCCATCCGCACCGGCATCGTCCATGCGACGGGCGATATCGTCATCATCCAGGACGCCGACCTCGAGTACCGTCCCGAGGAGATCGTCGACGTGATTCAGCCCATTCTCGACGGCCGCGCGAACGTGGCTTACGGGTCGCGGTTCCTCGGTCGGATTGAAGGGATGCGCATTGCGAATCGCGCCGCGAACCATATCCTGGCCTGGCTCGTTACGATTCTCTACGGCCACAGAATCACGGACGAGGCGACGGCTTACAAGGCGTTCCGCCGCGAGACCGTTCAGTCGATCCCCCTCACGTGCCGGCGTTTCGAGTTTTGTCCGGAAGTCACGGCCAGAGTCCTGCGCCGTGGCGAGCGCATCATCGAAGTCCCCGTGAGTTACACCGCCCGCACCTTCGAAGAGGGCAAGAAGATCGGCTGGCGGGACTTTCTCATTGCCGTGTGGACCCTTTTCAAATGCCGGTTCTCGCGCGAAGCGTCGGCGTTGCGATAGATCCCGGCCCCGGACCCTCTACGGACTGGGCTCATTGCCCCAAAGTCTTGACGCCGCGGGACTTGTCGAGCATAATTGCGATCGATGATGGGTACTGCGGGTCAAGATCTCGCGCGTGACATCGAAGCCGACACCCGGCGGAAATACAGCGGCTCATTTTACTCGGCGGACGAGATCATGCGGGCCGGGAGAGGCCCGGCCACCGATTACTTCGCCCGCCTCGACCGGATCAAACAGGATCTGACCGCACGACACGCGCGGGGGCGGCGCACGCTCGATCTGTGTTGTGCGACGGGCGATCATCTCTTGCATCACTCCGAGGCCGTGCCCGTGGGCGTCGGCGTGGATTTCTCTTTGCCTTTTCTGGGACGCGCCGCGTCGCAGGCGCGGCAGAGGCAGATCCAGAACGCTTTTTTCCTGTGCGGCAATGCGAGGCGTCTCCCTTTTCCCGACGCGTCCTTTGGCTTCATTTACTCCTTCTCTTCGCTGTATTGCATTCCCCATGTTGACAAAGTATTGCTGGAAATCCGCCGCGTGCTCGAGCCAGGCGGCGTCGCCGTGTTCGATCTGGGCAACCGCTGGAGTTTGTGCACGCTCGTCAGCCTAGCCCACACGGAAACCGCCGCACCCTGTTACATTGGCGTCCCCACGATGAAGCGTCTGATCGCCGACGCGGGTCTCGAGATTCTCTGGCGCCGCGCCTATCAGATCCTGCCCCTATGGGGTCGGAAGCCGAAATGGCTGCGGCCGCTCCTTCATCCTTTCTGGAAAAGTCTCCTGGAGAAGACCGTGCGCGGGCGCATGATCGACGAGTGGATCTGCCGGTTGCCGGGAGTGCGAATCCTGGCCTTTCGCCATCTGTTCGTGTGTCGCCGGGAAGGGTGAGGCCCGTGACCGTCCAAGACCGGTTCAAGGAGTATCTCCCGGATCAACGCGATTACTTCGACTTTCAGGTCACGGAGGACTGGCCCGCGTTTCTCTCCAGAGAGTGGGACCAGATGCGGCGTTTTGAGGTGGCGCGACTGATGCGTTGCGTCCAACCGGCCACGATCCTCGACGTAGGGTGCGGCTGCGGCTTCCACGACGCGGAGATGGCCCGCTATCCGTTCGTGCGTCGCGTCGACGCCATCGACTACTCGCCCAAGAGCATCGAGAAGGCCGAGGCGCACTACGGTCATCCCAAAGTCCGCCGGACGGTCGCCGACCTCGTGGAGTTCGAGCCGGAGACGCCCTATGACCTTGTCGTCAGCTTCCAGGTGATCGAGCACACGGAAGACGCCGATGATTTCGTGCGGCAGTGCCTTCGATGTTGCCGGCCGGGCGGACACGTGGCGGTCTTCACGGTGAATCGGATGCGCCCTTACAACCGCAGGCGCGCGCGCCATGGCAAAGAGCCGGAGCTCGAAGACCCGATGCACAAGAGGGAATTCACGATCGCTGAGTTGGAGGAGATCGGGGAGCGGAACGGATTGGTTCCGCTGAAGCGCATCGCATACGCCGCGGAAGGCCTGGGAATCCCGCGCTTCCTGGCCGTGTGGGCGTGCTGCTTCTTCCCCGGTCTGGCGACTCGCCTTGGGGCGATCTACGCCAAGCCGGAATCAGGACGATCCGTCCGTTCCTGCGTCGGCGTCGTCCCCCGGTCGCTGCTTAATGAAGGGAACCACAGAGTTGACAACCGGCGGAGAAGAAGAGCGCCTTGACGCGAGCGGCTGGGTCTGTCCCGTTTGTGGAGGAGCGCTGGCGACGGGGAACGAGGGAGAGATCGTTTGCGACCGTTGCGACAGGGTCTTTCCCGTCGCGTCCGGCGTGCCAATTCTCGTGGAGAATCCCGCGCGCCACATCGACGAAATGGAGGCGGCGGTTCGGAAGAACCCGGCCTGGTATAAGAGCGACCAGATCGCGTGGCACGACGCCGGGCCTTGCCGCCACCACTTGCGGCGCCGCCGTTCGTACGTGGAATCGACGCTGAAGAAATGGCTGGCGCCCGGCAAGCGGGCGGCGCGCCTCCTGGACCTCGGATGCGGGGACGGCGCCAACACCCGTTGGCTGACGGAGTTCGCCGAGCGAACCGACGCCTGCGACTATAATCTCCTGCGCTTGTTGCGCGCCAAGAAGATGCTCGGGGAAACGTGCCGATTCTGCCTCGCCGACGTTTTCCAACTGCCTTATCGAGACGAGTCCTTTGACGTTGTCTTTTTCAACCACGTCCTGGAACATATTCCCGACGACGCCCGGGCGCTCCGGTCGGTCCTTCGGATCCTGCGTCCGGGAGGGCTGCTTATTCTCGGCGTTCCAAACGAAGGGTGCGCCTGGTGGCGGTTGGCGTACCGGCTCGAGCCGAGAATGCTGGAACAGACGGATCACGTACATTTCTACACGCCCGGCGAGATCGAGGAACTCGTTCAGGCTTGCGGGTTCGAGTTGCGTGAGACGCACTTGACGGGATGGGGACCTCCGCATTGGGGGCTGGATCAACGGCTGCGGCAATGGAAGTGTCTCGACGCGGCCTTTGAATTCGCAGGGAGGCGTTTTCTGCGGCGCAAGGCCGCGTCGCTTTACCTGATCCTCACCAAGCCTCAGGGATCGAAGAAGATGAAAACGTCGCCCCTGGAGATTTGTCTCTACACGCCCTCCATGGCGGACGATTGGGAGGAGCTTGTCGAGCGGTCGTCCCAGGCGTGGCTTTTCCACAAACGCGTTTTCATCGATACGGTCAATCAGGCGATGGCGCAGAAGGAGTGCAGCGTGGTGGCGATCAAGCGCGATCGCCTGGTGGGGGTCTTCCCCTTGACGTACTACATGGGCGACGCTTTCCGGAAAATGCGCTCCGGAGTGGGGCCCGCCGGCCCCGCCGTGGCGGACGATCTGGGCCCGCGTGAGAGCGGCGCCGTGTCGCAGGCGATGGCGGACAAGGCTTTAGAGATCTCGCGCCGGGAGAAATGCAGAGCGCTTCTCGTTTCCCTTCCTCCTCTTGCCCCGGAACATCTGTCGAACGCATACGGGGCTTCGCCCCTCGAACCCCTCGGCTTTTTGGGCGAGGTGGGATCGACTTACATCCTCGATCTTTCTCCCGACGAGGAGGAGTTGCTCGCCGGGTTCCGTCCCGCCGCGCGGCAGGAGATCAAGAAAGCGCCCGCGGCGGGGATCACGGTTCGCCCGGCGGACCGCCCTTCCGACCTCGACGCGTACTACGCCCTGCACGCGGAAACCTACGAGCGGACGGGCGCGACGCCTCATGCTCGCGGATACTTCGAGGGGATCTTCCTGCGCATGGCTCCTCAAGGACTTTGCCGCATCTACGCGGCCGAGCGCGACGGAGAAGCGGCGGCTTTCATGAACATGGCGCTGTACAAGCGCGGCGCTTACTTCTG
>DATKZW010000225.1:0-3879 GCA_035527775.1 Sumerlaeia bacterium
CGCCGTCTCCGGCGTTGCCCGCGGCGATGGCCGGCGATCCGTCGCCCGGCCATTTGTTGGGGTCTCCATCCTCAAAAAGGGGGATCGGGGCGCCAAGCGCCGTGTGATCGGTCCATTTGACGTAGGTGATTTTGTAGCCGAGTGGCGCCGTATAGACAATTCCGTGGACATCAGTCCTGACGCCGCCTCCGTAGTCATCCATGGAGTCCCCGGACATGCCGCCGAAGTGGTCGCCCCCGTCTTGTCCTCGCGCGCCGCGGAGGATGAAGCGCTCCGCCGGGCCGCCGTCGGAGTGGAACGCCGTGATGTTCAGGGCGATGTCGCCGGCGGCCTCGCCGTCGATCCCGTTGCCAGCCGTGACCGTCGTGACGCCGTCGAAGGAAGCGGGCCCAGCGGGGTCCTGCTCATGGATCGGCGTCGTCTTGAGACAGCTGGAGGTTCCCGATCCGTCCTCGAAGCGCAACTCCAAGGCGTTGATGGTCACCTTCGTCTTCGGCAGCCACATGGGCGCGCGGAAGACAACGAGGGGCGCCTCGATCACCATCTCCGCGATGTCCAGATTGCTCAGAGAATCCTCCTCGTGGTTGAAGAGATCGTACACCTCGTGCGGGTGGCCCGGTTCAAAGACCACTTCCGGCCCGGTGATGGTGATCTTGCGGAGCGTGGGGCGCTGGGCGAGATTGAAGGTGGCGCTGTTGCCGATATCCTCGATCACCCGCTTCGGCTTGTCGTCGGTGGGCGCGCCGGGGAGCGTCATGCCGTCCCCGCCGAAGATCTCCTGCTCTTGAGGGATGATAGGCAGCGGCGTGATGGTCACGCGCTGGGTCTCGGTTTCGCCGCCGGGCGCGAAGGCCGTGAAGACCGCGTCAAAGGGCGTGTCGTCTTCCGGCGCCGGCGTGTAGACGAAGAGTCCTTCCGAGGTCCCCAGGTCGCTGGTCATCGGCCCGGCGGGCGCCGGGTCCGCGACGGCGGTCAGAATGGCGGACGCCCCCAGTTCGTCCGAGAAGACATGGAACTGCAGCGTCTGTCCCTCCCAGGCCTGCAGGGACGGAATCTTCCCGATCGCAAAGGAAGGCACGCTGCCGTACGTGGCGGTCGTCGCCCGGTCGATGCCGCTGAGAACCCAGATTTGCGCGGGATCCGGCGTCCTCCAGCCCGCAACGTCCGAGAACGCGACCTCCGCCCGGTGCGTGGACAGGCCGGTGGTCGTCTCGCCCGAATCCAACCAGGCGCCGCCGTCGACTCGCCACTGCGCTCCGGCGTCTATCGCTTCCTGGGGGGCGATGATCACCCGCAACGAGGCCGTCGTCTGCGCCTCCGCCGCGAGGGGGACGCAGAGCAGCAGGGCGAGAACGGCGAGAGCCGTCTTCGGCGCGCTGCCGCCCGTTGCGTGGAAAGATCCGTCGTCCGATGCCGGTGTGCTGCCCATGTCCTTCCCTCCTTGCGTCATGTTTGCCAAGCTATACAATTCCGGTGTGTCGTTCGTCGAAAGGCTGGGAGACGGCGCGAGCCCTCCGTCTTGCCAAGGGGTTGCTCCACCGTCCGTCTCCGGTTGCGAAATGACGAAGTAAACGCTTTGTGCGGCGCGAACCTAGAACATCGGATGGAGCGCTCACTCTCAAGAAAACGAACAGATGCGCGGGTTTCCCACTGGTCGAACCCGCACCCTGTTCCCTGACTTGGCTGCCCAGGTTTCGCACAATCCCATAGAGAGAACCACAACCCGCTCTTGGGCGCAAGAGGAAATCGCCCCATGGAATCCGATCCGCGCCCAAGCCAACCCGGCGCGTCTCGTTTCCCCTTAAGGCCGCAACTTCAGCGTGGAAAGCCGCAGGAACAGGGAGGAGAGAGGAAACCCGAACGGACGGTCCGGCGACGGCGGGCCCTGGCGAACTCGTTACTATGGGCTCAGAAACGCCCGGATGCGAGTCGTGGGCTCTCCCAGACGCGCAATGCGGATTTCGGATTGCGGAATCCCCGGGGATCGCAGCCCGCCGCGTCTCACGGCGTTCCGAAGTAAGCCGCCAAGCGTTCGCTGAACTCCGGAGCGTCGCCGAAGAGGTCGATCACCGTAGCCGTGGTCTGCCGTCCCGAATCGAGCTCGCCGGACCAGTACGCCACCTCGCTGTCGCTCGGGAATCGCCCGAGGAAAGCGCGGTAGAAGCGCGAGACGTAAACAGCCGTCGTCGGGTTCCTGGAAAGGAACTCCTCAGAGACGATCACCTCCCGCGCCATTTGCCTGGCCTGCGCCCGGCAGGCTTCGACGCCGCCCGAGGCAAGCGCCGCGTCGAAGAGACCCGAAGCGTACTCGAGGCCGCTCTGGTCGACGAGGCGATCCAAGAGGCCGATGTACATGGCCGTCACGAAGTTGCGCGTCGGGTTTCCGCCGTACTGCGGATACATGCTCTGGATGCGGTTGGCGAACTCCTCCGATTCGGAGAAGATCGTCATGACCTCGCTGCGGTTCCACACGCCGGAGAGCCAGTTGTCGAGCTCGGTCTGGTTCGGATCGCGGCTGAGGAAGACGCGGTAGCAGTCGATGATGAACTCAGGGTTCGTCCGGTTTCGCATGGCGTATTCCTCGGAAAGGAAGAACAGGCGGGCCATCTCGCGCGGAATGAAGCGCACGTCGATGTTGAAACTGACGGCATAGTCGAAATAGCCGTGGTGCCACGAGTTGACCGCGCCCGCCTCCGGTTCGCGTCCGAGGATGATCTGATAGAAGGACCGGATCAGCGCCCGGATCGGTTCCTCCTCGGGCGTGGGCGTCGCCTCGGGTTCCGGAGTCGGCGTGGGCGTGGCGATGTAATCGCTTGTCCTGAAATCCCACTCGCGCCCCTCGGTCATCACGTTGTCGGCCCAAACGACGACCTGCCATGTGTAGGAGGTGTAGGGATCGAGGTTCGCCGCCGGGGTGTAGTTGCTGACCGTGAGTCCGGCAGCGGTTGGCGTTGTCGGTTTCGCGTCGCCGAAGCGCCAGAAAAAGAGGTCGTAGCGCGTGGCGTCAACCACGTCGCGCCAATCGAGCGAGGCGTTCAGGGGCGCGGTCGTTTCGCCGTCGCCGGGCCAAGGCCCCTCGGGCCGCAGCAGCAACACGTACTTCGCCTTGACGGTCTGATGTGTGCTCAGGTCGACGGCGATCACGGGATGGGTCCAAGGCGCGGCGTTCAGGCCGCCGGCGGGCCACGTCGCGGGCGCGACGGAACCCGTCACGGAACCCGTCGCAAAGTCGTTGCCGTAAAAGTCCGTCCACTTCTGGAACCGCCACTGGCCGTAGCCCGGCTGGGCGTGGATGGTCACGGAGCCCTGAGCCGAAAAGGTCCGGTAGAACCCGCCCCGGCCGTCCTGGCGCGCGTTCAGGTCCTCCTTGTCGACGATGAAGTATGGCTGGAAACCCGATTCCGAGGTCAGCACTCTAAGCTGAGATCGGCCCGACGGCTTGGGCACAAAATCGTAGACCACCTCCAGGCGCAGCGAGTCAATCACGATATCGACGTCGTTCTCGGCGTTCACTTCCTTCGTGACGACGATATCGGCCCAGGCCGCGGGGCGCGAGTAAAGAAGCATGTCTTGCTTCGCGGCGCCTTCCGAAAGAAGCGAGAGCAAGAGCGAGTTGCTCGCGGCGCTGGGCTCGATCGGCGTGATGGGGTCCTCCTTGAACCAATCGTAGCGCAGACCCCACACGATCGGGTTTTCGGTCATGGGGTTGTAGTGGCGGAAGCGATAGACCTCGCCCTTGTTCATCAGGTGCGAAATGCCCGAGTGTTCCA
The DNA here is from genome assembly GCA_035527775.1 of Sumerlaeia bacterium. GTDB lineage: Bacteria > Sumerlaeota > Sumerlaeia > UBA8349 > UBA8349 > DATKZW01. Next base: position 3,771 of record DATKZW010000225.1, read on the forward strand.
GCTTCAGGTCCATCCATGCCCAGCGGGTGGGCCCCTGTCCCTCCAGGTGCGTTTGGATGTCGACGACGTTGAACTTGACGATCCGGACGTTCTCTTCGCCCGGCGAGAA